>NZ_JBFUHT010000037.1:0-47740 GCF_056402275.1 Azospirillum sp. P4_B5 | reverse complement strand
TTCGACGGTGATGGTGAAGCTGTCGCCGGCTTCGATCGTGCCGCCCAGCGTCACCTGGGTGACCTGCGCGGTGCCCGTCTTGGCCGCCGTCGTCGTGTTGGCGGCCATGGTCTGGCTGTTGTCGAAGTAGGTGATCGTGCGCGACTCGTTGCCGTCCGTAACAATGAACGACCGCTCGCGGCCCGACGCGCCGCGGACTTCGATCTGCACGTCGGAGAAGCTGCCCGCCGTGTTGGTCATCGTGCCGGACAGCTTCAGGCCGACAAGGCCGTGGGCCATTTCGGCGCTGTTGATCTCGCCGGCCGCGCCCTCGATGGAGCCGTCGCCCTTGATGCGCACCGTGTAGGTATCGGCCGACACCACGTTGGTGACGCGGGCGTTCTCGATGCCCTGGATGGTGTTGACGGCGCGGCGCGACTCGCTGGTGGAGTCCATGCGCAGGCCATTGCCGGCCAGCAGGTTCTTGCCGCCGTAAGCGGAGTCGCCGGCCAGCTTGTCAATCTGCTCCTTCAGCGCGTTGAACTGCGAGGCGAGCGTCTTGCGGGTGGCGACCGCGCCGGCGTCGGAGCCCAGAGCGGAGTAGGCGGCGGTGGTCAGGCCGCGCGCCTGCTCGATCATGTCGTCGATCGAGGTCAAGCCCTTGTCGGCGGCCTTGATGGTGCTGATCGCCTGCCCCATCGTGTCCTTCAGCGCGCTCAGGTCGCCCGCACGCTGGGTCAGCCCCTTCGCCGCGAAGAACGAGGTCGGGCCGTCGAGGGCCGTGTTGATCTTGTTGCCGGTCGAAAGGATGTTCTGCTTCTTCGCGATCGACTCCTGCACGCCCTGCAATTGCAGCAGGTTCGTGCGCATCGACGACGAGAGGGAGATGTCGCTGGCAGCCATGGAAGTCACTCCTTTTGGAGGATGTCAGTCCGTACGACGTTGCGCGCACGGAGAGGGACTAATTCCCTCGGGCTACCAGTAGGCAAAAAATGGGCCAGATCGAATTTGCCGCCCAGGCAAGGCAGTTTCTGCCTCTCGGCAAATCAGAGGTCGGCAGATTTTGCCGATCACCCGGCAGAAATTGCCGCGGACCCGGCACCGTTTGCCGGTTGATCGTCGAGACCGGCAGAATCTGCCGGGCTTGCAGCGAGCGCCATCACCTCGCAAACGGCGAGTGGACCGGCGGTCAGCGCCACGCTTCCCCACGACCAGCCGACACCGAATCCCGACAGGACGAGGCGCAGCGGACCGCCGCACAGCGATGCTCCCAGTTCGGAGGCCAGCGCCAGGGGAATGGAGGCGGAACTGGTGTTGCCGAATCCGGCGAGCCCGACCACCGTCTGATCGGGCGTGGCGCCGAGTTTCTGCGCGAGGTGGCGGATCATCTGGGCATTGGCCTGATGCAGGACCAGCCGGTCCACCGTTCCCATCGTCCAACCGGCGCGTTCCAGAACGGCGCGGATGTTCCCCGGCACCTCGCGCAGCGTGAAGGCGAAGACCTGGGTGCCATCCATGAACAGGTGCGCAGGCTCGCCGGGCCGCCGCAGACCGCCTCCGGGGACGGCGAGGTAGGGGGCGCCGGCGCCGTCGCTGCCCAGCGTGAAGGCCATGGGCGCGGCCCCCTCTCCCGTGACCAGCGCCGTCGCCGTTGCGGCGTCGCCAAACAAGGGCGCCACAGCGCGGTCATCGGGGTCGAGCACACGCGATGTCGTGTCGCCCGCGACCAGCAGGGCGCGCCGCCCGCCCGCCGCCTTCAGCATCGCCGAAGCGGTCCACAGGCCGTGGACGTAGCCCGAGCAGCCGAGTGTCAGGTCCAGCACCGCCGCCCCTTTGCCCAGCCCCAGCCGATGGTGAAGCAGATAGCCCGAGGCTGGCAGGATGTGGTCGTGGGTCTGGGTGACCATGACCAGCAGATCGACGCTGTCCGCCGCCCAACCCAACCGGTGCAGCAGGCGTCGTGCCGCCGCCTCCCCCAGGTCGGACGTGCATTGATGAGGGGACGCGAGGTGACGCGCCTCGATGCCGGTGGCCTTTGCGATCCGCCGGGCGGCGTCCTCGCCGAAGCGTGCGGCCAGATCCTCCACCGTTTCGCGCCGCTCCGGAACGCAGGCGACGATTCCCGTCAGGGCGACGCCCTCGATCACGCTGGCCACCATGGGGCGTCTCCTTCCGTCAGCCGATGATGCCGCCGTCCACGACGATGGTCTGGCCGGTCACGAAGCCCGCACCGTCGCCCAGCAGGAAGCGGACCACCGGCACCACGTCGGCCACCTCGCCCAGCCGGCCCAGCGGCGTGCGCCGCACGATCTGGTCGCGCTGCCCCTCGGCCAGCGTGCCCGACATCTCGGTGGCGAGATAGCCGGGCGCGACTGAATTGACGGTGACCTGGAGCCGCCCCACCTCGCGCGCCAGCGCGCGGGTCAGCCCGTCCAGCCCCGCCTTCGACGCCGAATAGGCGGACAGGCCGGTGTAGCCCCGCTGCCCGATGATCGACGAGATGTTGACGATCCGCCCCGGCCCCCGCTTCACCAGCTTGGCGCGCAGGAAGGCGCGGGCGACCTGGATGGCGCCGGTCAGGTTGACCTGGATGACCTCCTCGACGTCGATCTCGGGAAAGGTCGCCAGGACCCCGTCGCGCGCGATGCCGGCGTTGTTGACCAGCCCCCACAATGGAGACGCCCCGCCCCAGTCCAGGGCGGCGTCCATGAAGGCCCGCACCTCCTCCCCGTCGCCGATGCGGCAGGGCCGCCAGAACAGGTCCGGCCCGGCCAGCCGCTCCAGCGCCTCGCTCGGCGCGCGGCTGCAGGTGGCGACGCGGTAGCCCTCGGCCAGCAGCGCCTCGACGATCCCCAGCCCCAGCCCGCGGCTGCCGCCGGTGACGATGACGTGCCGTTTGCCGCTCATACCGGTCCCTTCCGCGTCTTCTTGCCCGCCGCCCCCAGGGCGATGCTCCCGGTCATGGTCACCAGACGGGGCCGCGCCGCCGCCGGCAGATCGGCCACGGCGGCGCGGATCGCGGCGCGCAAAACGGCCTCCTCCACCCCCGGCGCCGGGACCACCAGGGCGGTCAGGATGTGGCCGGTCACCGGATTGGCCGCGGCCTGGACCAGGGCATCCCGCACGCCCGGCACGTCCAGCAGCACCTGCTCCACCGCCTCCGGCGAAACCTTGACCCCGCCGACGTTCACCCGCCCGTCGAGGCGCCCGGCGAACAGCACCCGGTCTCCCCGCACCGCCACGACATCGCCCGTGGACAGCCACCCACCCTCATGGCCGAGCATCGCGCGCGGGCTGTTCACCTCCAGCACGCCGTCATGGATGCGTAAACCCACCCCATCGATGCCGCCGTCCAGCCAGGCGGCGGGAAAGCCGGCCTTGCCGTCGCCCACCGCGAAGAGTGCCCCGGCCTCCGTCGAGGCGTAGATGTGCCGATGTTTCGCGGTCGGAAAACGCTCCGCCAGACGGTCGAGCAGCGGCTGGTCGGCAACCTCCCCGCCCAACGTGACAGCCGCCAGAGTCGGCGCTTCGCCGTCGAGCGCCAGCAGGAAGGCGCGCCAGAAACTGGGCGTCGCGCTGATGTGGCTCACCGCGTGCCTCACGGCGAGGCGCGCCAGTTCCGCCGCCCCGGCGCCGGGCGCCGACACCAGCGTCGCCCCTGCCGCCAGCACCGTCAGGATCACCTGAAGCCCGGCGAAGGCCGCCGGCTCATAGGCCAGCAGCCAGCGCGCGTCCGGATCGGCGCCGCCGCGCAACCGCCCGCGCAGACGCTGGAAGTCGTGCCGTATCAACTTCGGCGTTCCCGTGGTGCCGGAGGTTTCCAGCAGCACCGCGAAACCCGGTTCATGGGGTTTGTTCCCGGTTTCCGCAGAGGCGGCGCGGCGCGACAGATGCAATTCCACCCCGGCCCGCTCGGCGGCGACAAGGGCGGCGACGAGGGCCGGCACGCCCCGCTTCGGCGGGACCACCCGCCCCTCCGCAGCCCGGAACACCCCTTCGAAGGCGTCCGCCTCCGCGGCGATCTCCGCCCAGCCAACGCTTCGCTCCGCCTCGATCAGGCGAACGCCGGGATGCAGCCAGCAGGGCGGTGGCGGCAGGCTCATGCGGACCCGGCGGACACGCCCGGATGGCAGAGGACCGGACGGTAGAGGGCCGCCAGTTCCCCGACCGTGTTGAACTGGATGAACCCAGCGCGGAAGGGGTCCTGGCCGGTGCGCTGCTCCAGCACCACCAGCAAGGTGGCGAGGTCGAGGGAGTCGATCGGCAGTTCCCCGCCGAGGAAGCGCGTGTCCGGGCCGAGCGCCGGCAGGGTTTCCCCTTTGTCGGCGGCGATGCGGGCAAGCTCTTCGGCGATCAGCGCGAACATGGAGTCGGTCATTGGAGGTCGCATGCGCAAAGGAAGTCGCGGAGGGTGGCCGTGACGGGGGTTGCCGCCTCACTATGCGGCAAGTGCCCGGCCTTGTCGAAGAGATGAAGCGGCGCGCCAGGGGGCAGGCGGTCGGCGGTCGGCACCGGGATGATGCGGTCCTCGCGTCCCCACAGCAATTGGATCGGCATCGGGAGGGCCGTCCAGTCCACCGGGCTGGGTGACCGGTGCGCGTCCGCGAAAGAGCCGGCGATGATCCGCTCAAGAGCGGCCCTGCGGTGGGGATCGGTGGCCTGGGCGTGCATCACCTCGCCGACGCGCCCCGCCAGCAGCCAGGGCCGGGCGAACAGGCGCGCGGCGCAGTCCCGCCCCTCCTCTGCCGTCTTCAGCGCCGCGACCCGCCGCAGGAATTCCAGGTCGAAGTCGGGGCCGAGGCCGGCGCTGGCGATCAGCGACAGGCCCGCCACCCGTTCCGGCGCGAGGCGCGCCAACTCCAGCGCGACATAGCCGCCCATCGAGTGGCCGACTGCATGGACACGCGGAATCTCCAGCGCGTCCAGCAGGCGCAGCAGCCAGGGCGCGAAGGCCCCGACCCGCCCGTCCCCGACCTCCAGGGTCGAGGCGCCGTGCCCTGGCAGATCGACCGCCAGAACCCGGCGGCCGGCGGCCAGCGCCGGGGCATTGAACTGCCAGGTCAGGGAATCCCCGGCGAAGCCGTGCAGGAGCAGGGCCGGAACGCCGCCCCGCCCCATCGACAGATAGGCGGCGGGGCCACCGTCGATGTCGGCCCGACCGCGCCGCGGAGAGCGCTCAATCCTTCCGGTCACCGGAAATTCAGGCCGTTACGGCGATGCCGGCCAGACCCAGCAGGTCGTCCACCGTCTTCGCCTTGACGAGCTTCTCGCCTTCCACGACGTGGCCGAGCCTCTCATCGACCAGGGCGATGAAGCTGATGACGGCCAGCGAGTCCCAAGCGTCGATCGATTCTAGTTCTTCCGCGCCCGTCAGGGTGCCGGGGTCCAGTTCCAGCATCTCGTCGAGCGCGAGCAGGAATTCCTTGCGGTCCATGGTGGTGTCTCCGTTTCAGTGGAGCGTGTTCTGACGCACGCTGCCGTTCAGGTCGGCCCATTCAGGGTTCTGGCGCAGCAGATTGCAACAATCCTGCCAGCCGAAGTCGGGATTTTCGGGGAGCAAGGCGCCCAGCAGGCGGCGCACCAGTTCCAAGTCGGCAGGCTCGTCCACGCACCAGCGCTGGTCGAGGACGGTGCCGTCCTCCGGCGCTAGGGGGATGCCGACACGGAAGCGCTCCGGACGGCGGTAGATATGGGCGGTGACGTGCTCGCGCTCCGCCGGCTCGGCGGCGGTGGCGGCGGCCTCGTCCAGGGCGGCGCGGGTAAAGACCTCGGTGTCCAGGCCGCGCGGGAAGCGGGTGACGTCCAGGCTGAGATACTCCAGCGGCGGCGCCGCCTCCAGGAAGGCGGTCACCACGCGGTCCACCAGCGCCGGGTCGATCAGCGGGCAATCGGCGGTGACCCGCACCACCACGTCGGCGCCGGCCATGGCCGCGGCCCCGGCGAAGCGCCCGAGCACGTCCTGTTCGTCGCCGCGGAACACCGGCACCCCGAACGATCCCGCCAACGCCGCCACCGGGTCGTCGGTGCCGTTGACCGTGGTCGCCAGCACCAGCGCGTCGAGCGTCCGGCAGCGCGCCAAACGCTCCAATTGATGCGCCAGCAGCGGCTGTCCCGCCGCCTCCATCAGCACCTTGCCGGGCAGGCGGGTCGAGGTCATGCGGGCCTGCGAGATGCAGACGACGCGCGGCTTGGCCTTGGCGACGCTCATTCGTCCTCCGGTGCCAGCATGTCCCAGCGCAGCGGCTCGCCGCGCTTCAGAGCGCGGGCGGCGCGGCGGCCGAGCACGGCGGGGAGATGTTTCGGCTCCAGGCCGAATCCGGGACGGATGGAGCGGACGCTGGCGGCGCTCAGCGCCTCGCCCGCCGCCACCTCGGCGGTGACGTAAAGGGACCGGCGGTAGTCGCGCCCGCCCGCCTCGCTCGGCTTCACCCCGTAATGCACGCGGCCCAGAGCCGCCCAGGCGGTGCGGACGGAGTCGGCCATCGCCTTGAACTCCGCCGGTTCCAGGGAAAAGGCGCTGTCCACTCCGCCGTCGGCGCGGGACAGGGTGAAGTGCTTCTCGATCACCACCGCGCCCAGCGCCGCCGCGGCGACCGGCACCGCCGCGCCGTGGGTGTGATCGGACAGGCCGACGTCGGTGCCGAAAGCCTGCGCCAGATGCGGAATGGTGCGCAGGTTGCAGTCCTCGGGCGGTGTCGGGTAGCCGCTGACGCAATGGAGCAGGACGAGCGGCGTGTCGCCCGCGGCCTCCACCGCGTCGGCGATCTCCCCCTGCGTGGCGAGGCCGGTGGACAGGATCAGCGGCTTGCCCGAGCGGGCGGCCCGGCGGATCAGCGGCAGGTCGTTCAGCTCGAAGGAGGCGATCTTGAAGGCCGGAGCGTCCAGCCGCTCCAGCAGCTCCACCGCCGTGTCGTCGAAGGGGGAGCTGAAGATGGTCAGGCCGATGGCGCGGGCACGTTCGAACAGCGGGCCGTGCCACTCCCAGGGGGTGTGGGCCTCACGGTAGAGGTCGTGCAGGGTGCGGCCCTTCCACAACCCGCCTTCCAGCAGGAAGCCCGGCCCGTCATGGTCGATGGTCAGGGTGTCGGCGGTGTAGGTCTGCAGCTTCACCGCGTCGGCGCCGGCCTCCTTGGCGGCCTCGACCAGGGCCAGCGCCCGGTTCAGGTCACCCTTGTGGTTGCCCGACATCTCGGCGATCAGATAGGGCGGATGGCCGGGGCCTATGGGACGGCCGTTGATGATGACGTCGCGCGGCACGGAGGGCGGTCTCGCTGTGATGGTCACGAATCACTCTGCCACGGAAGCGGACGGCGGGTCTTTCTTTTGTGCGGCAGCCCGCAGAAGATCCCGCGCCTCCCCGCCATAGGCGAGCAGCCGTTCGGTGCAGCGGTGGCGGTCACCGACGGTCCGGAAGCGGATACGCGACAGCTCCGCCTGCCGCTCCCTCAGCGCCGGGTTGGCGAACAGGGCGGCGGCGCGCTCCACATAGGCGGCGGCGTCCGGAACGGGGATCTCCGCCCCCGCCACGCTCGCGACATCGCCCCAAGCCAGCGTGACCACCGGTAGCCCCTCCGCGATGGCGTAGGCGGCGCTGCCCCCTCCGCCCTGGCGCGACGGGTTGAGGTAGGCGTGGCAGCGCCGGTAAAAGGCGCGGATGTCGGTCAGGTGGCCCAGGCTGCGCATCCGCGCGCCGTTGCGCGCCGCCTTCAGCCGGTCGGGCAAGTGCTCGACCTGCCCGGCGAAGACGATCACCGCGCCGGGGCAGCGGTCGAGGATGGACTCGGCCAGCGCAAGGAACTCCGCGGTCACCTCGAAATCCAGGCGGGTGCCGACCACGGCGAACACGAAGGCCGCATCGCCCAGATCGAGAGCGCCCCCGACGCCCGCCGTGGGAGGCGGCGAAAAGCCCAGCGTGAAGGGCCGGAAGCGCCGCGCGAAGGGCCCGCGGTAAAGCGCCGGCATGGCCTCGGTGTGGTTCCCCTCCTCGTAGCCCAGCACCAGATGGGCCAGCGAGATGGTCATCCCCGACGTGGTGGGCAGGCAGACCACCGGCCGCGCGTCGGTCACCGCGAACAGATCGCCCACCACGTTGGCCCCGCCGAAGGTCACCAGCAGATCGGGGTCGTAGCCGTCGATGGCCCCGACGATGGTGGACAGCTTGTCCTTGGAAAAGGCGCGGTCGGTGAAGGAGGCCATCTTCACCTGCCGCCCGAACATCTTAAGCGCGAAGACGCCCTCGTAATCGTCGACCAACTCCGCGATCATCGGCGGAACGAACAGGCTCTCGGCCCGCAGCGGCATGGTGTTGCAGTTGACGATGGCGACGTCGAGCCCGAAGTCGTCCTGGAGCCGGCTGGCGTAGTCGAAGCAGTCGCGCGAGGGCTGGTGCTGGTCGTTGGTGAACTGGTTGGTCAGCACGGCCACCCGGCGGATCGGCCCGTCACGCGGCACGCGGCGGGGCGGAACGACGCCCCAGCGCCGCGCCACCGCCCGCACCAGCTCCTCATAGAAGCGGAAGAGGTCGCAGGGGCCGAAGGCGGCCAGCTTCTCCCGCGCCGATGCCGCCAGGAACAGCTGCCGGGCCATGCACCAGTAGGTGTAATGCAGCAGTTGCGGCCCGACCCGCTCCCCGCCCAGCAACAGGTAATGCAGAATCCGCTCGTAGTGGTAGAGGTCGCCGGTGAGCTGGAACAGCACGGAGTGGAGCAGCACCGTCTCGCCGCTCGGCGGGTCGCGGCGCAGCTCCTCTGCAATGGACAAGCGGGTGTCCCGATCCAGTTCGCGCCGCATGCGCTCGCAGTGGGCGGACAGGGTGTTGAGACGGTCGGCGTTGAACTGGCGCTCGGCCAGCAGGGCCTTCAGGGTAGCGGCCTGTTCTCCGGCGATGTTGGACATGCTGTTCCCCCAACCGGCGCCTGGTTCGCGCCCCGCCCCCCTGATAGCCCCGACGTGGTTAAGGTTTCAAGAATGCAAAGCTCGCCCCGGCATGAAGGGCGGACCCGACGACAGGGAAACGGAAAAGGCGTTCAGCGGAGTTCAAGGCGACGGTGGTGCTGGAGGTGATACCGGATCGGCCTTCCCAAGCCGGCGGCCGGCGCCGTAAGGTCCGCAGCCACGACGACCGACCGCCCTTGAAAGCCCCTGCCTCATGCCCCGCCCGCCACACCTGATCGAAAGCCCGCAGAATCCGCAGTTCAAGCTGTGGGAGTCGCTGCTGGAGAGCCGTGGCCTGAAGAAACAAGGCAAATTCCTGCTCGCCGGATTGAAGACGGTGCCGGAGGCACTGGCCCGTTGGCCGGACCGCTTTTCCACCCTGCTCCTCACCGATCCGGCGCAGGCGGAGGGCTGGCGCGTGCCCGCAGGGCTGGGGGTCGTCCAACTGGCACCCGCGCTGTTCCGCACCCTGGACGCCTCGGGCACCGGCTTTCCACTGCTGGTCGGCACGGTGCCCGACACGCCGCCCGTCGACCTTTCCCGACCGCCGCAGGGACTCGAACTGGTCTGCGCGCTCGGCGATCCCAGCAACCTCGGCGCCCTGCTGCGTAGCGCCGCCGCCTTCGGCGCCCGCCGGGTGATCCTGCTCGACGGGGCGGCGCACCCCTACCACCCCAAGTGCCTGCGCGCCGCGTCGAACGCCCAGTTCGAGCTGACCCTGCTGCGCGGCGGCCGTTGGGAGGACGTGCAACGGGCCGCCGGGCCGCTGGTCGCCCTGGATGCCGGGGGCGCCGACATGGCGGGCTACCGCTGGCCGCGCGACGTCCGTCTGGTTCTCGGCGAGGAGGGCCAGGGCGTGCCCGCCACCCTGCCCGTTCAACGCCTGTCCATCCCGACCACCGGGGCCGTGGAATCCCTCAACGCCACCGTCGCGGCAAGCGTGGCGCTGTTCAGCCACTTCACCGCCAACCGCTGAATCGCAGGCATGAAAAAGGCGAGAGGAACACCCCTCTCGCCTCTTCAAACCTCCGCCCGACGGATGCCCGATCAGCCCTGACGGTAGTTCGGGGACTCGTTGGTGATGGTGATGTCGTGGACGTGGCTTTCGCGCAGGCCGGCGTTGGTGATGCGGACGAACTCGCACTTCGTCTGCATCTCGGCGATGGACTGGCTGCCGGTGTAGCCCATGGCCGCGCGCAGGCCGCCGACGAGCTGGTGGATGACCGCCGACATCGGTCCCTTGTAGGGCACGCGGCCTTCGACGCCTTCCGGCACCAGCTTCATGGTCGACACTTCCTGCTGGAAGTAGCGGTCGGCCGAGCCGCGGGCCATGGCGCCCACCGAGCCCATGCCGCGGTAGCTCTTGTAGGAACGGCCCTGGTAGAGGATGACCTCGCCGGGGCTCTCGTCGGTGCCGGCGAACAGGCTGCCCAGCATCGCCACGCTGGCGCCCGCCGCGATGGCCTTGGCGAGATCGCCCGAGAACTTGATGCCGCCGTCGGCGATCACCGGGATGCCCATCGTCTCGCAGGCCTCGACCACGTCCATGATCGCGGTGAGCTGCGGCACGCCGACGCCCGCGACGATGCGGGTGGTGCAGATGGAACCGGGGCCGATGCCGACCTTCACCGCGTCCGCGCCGGCATCGATCAGCGCCTTCGCCGCCTCGGCGGTCGCCACGTTGCCGGCGATCACCTGGGTGTAGTTGGACATGTTGCGCGCCGCACGCACCTGATCCAGCACCTTCAGCGAGTGGCCGTGCGCGGTGTCGACCACCAGCACGTCCACGCCCGCGTCGAACAGCGCCTCGGCGCGGCGCAGCCCGTCCGAGCCGGTGCCGGTGGCGGCGGCGACGCGCAGACGGCCGTGGGCGTCCTTGCAGGCGTTGGGATAGGCCTGGGCCTTCTCCATGTCCTTCACGGTGACGAGGCCGATGCAGCGATGGGCCTCGTCCACCACCAGCAGCTTCTCGATGCGGTGCTGGTGCAGCAGGCGCTTGGCCTCGTCCTGGCTGACGCCCTCCCGCACCGATACCACGTCCTTGGTCATCAGTTCGCTGACCGGCTGGTTCGGGTTGGTGGCGAAGCGCACGTCGCGGTTGGTCAGGATGCCGACCAGCTTGCCGCTGCCGCGGGAGTCGCGGCTCTCCACCACCGGAATGCCGGAAATGCGGTAGTCGGCCATGAGCTGGAGCGCGTCGGCGAGCGTCTGGCCCGGCGTGATGGTGATCGGGTTGACCACCATGCCGGACTCGTACCGCTTGACCTTGCGGACCTCTTCGGCCTGCTGCTCGATGGTCAGGTTGCGGTGGACCACGCCGATGCCGCCGGCCTGTGCCATGGCGATGGCGAGGCTGCTTTCGGTCACCGTGTCCATCGCGGAGGACATCAGCGGGATGCCCAGTTCGATGGTCTTGGTTAGGCGCGTCCGGGTGTCCACCTCGTTCGGCAGGACCGAACTTTCGGCCGGAACCAAGAGGACGTCGTCGAAGGTCAGAGCTTCGCGGATCGTGGACGAGCGGGCCATCGGCGGTCTCCCGGGAGATAAAAAGGGGCCGGAAAAAAATTTGGCGCACTATACACAAGACCGTGGGCTTGTGAAGGCGCCTGAACCACAAACTGTCGTGTGCCGGGCCTCATCCGCGCAAGCCAGCCATGACCTGCGCGAACGGGCCGCAGCCTGAGGTATACCTAGTCGTTCGCGTTGGCCCCACGGAAACCGGTGGCGACCACATAGGTTTCGGAGGATTCGGCACGGCTGGCCGGCGGCTTGGCGTGGCGCACCGTGGCGAAATCGCGCTTCAGCCGCTCCAGCAGGGACTTCTCCGCCCCGCCCTGGAACAGCTTGGCGACGAACGCCCCGCCGGGGGCCAGCACCTCCTCCGCGAAGTCGTAGGCGGCCTCGGCCAGCGCCATGATGCGCAGATGGTCGGTGGACTGGTGCCCGATGGTCGGCGCCGCCATGTCGCTGAGCACCACGTCGGCGGGACCGCCCAGCGCCTCCTTCAGCCGCTCGGCGGCACCCTCCTCCAGGAAGTCGGCCTGCATGGTGGTGGCGCCGGGCACCGGATCCATGGGCAGGATGTCCAGCCCGACGACCTTCCAGCCCTCGCGCTCGGTCTGCACCTTGTCCACCGCCACCTGGGTCCAGCCGCCGGGGGCCGCGCCGAGATCGACCACACGCTTGCCCGGTCCCAGCAGATGGAATTTCTCGTCCAACTGCAACAGCTTGAAGGCCGCACGGGAACGGAAGCCGCGCTTCGTCGCCTCGTGCACGTAGGGGTCGTTCAGATGCCGCTCCAGCCAGCGGGCCGAGGAGGTGGTGCGCTTGGCCGCGGACTTCACGCGGACGGTGGCGCGGCGCCCACCCGGCTTCGAGGAGGACGGAGGCTTTCCAACCATGGTCTCACATTTCCTTAATAGATTTGCCGCGCCGACCCGATCAGTTCCACGAGGATACCCTCGCGCAGGCCGCGGTCGGCGATGCGCAGGCGCTCCACCGGCCAACAGTCGCACAGCGCGTCCAGCACCGCGCATCCGGCGATCACCAGATCCGCGCGGTCCTGTCCGATGCAGGGATGCCGCGCCCGCCCGTCGAAGTCCAGCGCGACGAGACGTTCAATGACCGCGCGGGCGTGGTCGATGCGCAGAAAGCTGCCGTCCACCGCCCGCCGGTCGTAGCGGCAGAGGCCGAGATGCACCCCGGCCAGCGTCGTTACCGTGCCGGAGGTGCCGAGCATCTGCACCTGCCCGGCCAGCACCCGCTCCCGAATGCCGTTGCGCGCCTCGAAGGAGGCGATGGCTGAGGCCACCGCCTCCACCATGCGCCGGTACATGCCGTGGTCAGCGTCCGCGCCACCGAACTGCTCGGTCAGGCCGATGACGCCGCACTGAATGGACGTCTGGTCGAGGATGCGCGGGGGCCGCCCGCGCTCCACTGCCAGCCACATCAATTCGGTCGAGCCGCCGCCGATGTCGAACACCACGGCATAGGGCACGTTCGGGTCGAGCAGCGACGCGCAGCCGGCGAGCGCGAGGCGCCCTTCCTCCTGACTGGAGATGATTTCGATGGCGATGCCGGTTTCGCGCTCCACCGCATCGATGAACTCGTTGCAGTTGCGGGCGCGGCGGCAGGCTTCGGTTGCCACCGCACGGGCGGCGGTGACGCCGCGCCGCTCGATTTTGGATCCGCAGATTTTCAGGGCGGCGAGGGTGCGCTCCATCGCCGGGTCGGACAGCCGGTCGTTCCGTGTCAACCCCTCGCCCAGCCGAACGATCCGCGAAAAGGCGTCGATGACGCGGAACCCGCCGGGAATTGGACGTGCGATCAGCAGGCGACAGTTGTTGGTGCCGAGATCGAGGGCCGCGAAAACCGGGCGCGCAGGGGCCGACGAACGCAACCGTCCGGTGTCGTTCTGCCGTTCACTGTGCACCTGAAGGTCCACGTCTCCTCCCCGCCATGCTTAAGGGAGTCATCTTAACCCGGTTTCACGTCCCAGCGAAAGCCCACGAATGGCATTGATTTGTGTCCGCGCGCCCACACCAAGGTGCCAGCCGCGAAAAAAGAGCTATACAAGCCCTGCCCGCTTTGCTAAAAGGGCGGCCCACGACGGGACGCGGCGCAGCGCCGCTCCCGGTGACGGTCTGGGGGATCGTCTAGCGGTAGGACAGCGGACTCTGACTCCGCCAGCCTAGGTTCGAATCCTAGTCCCCCAACCAACCTTTCCTAGAAATCCTTGTACTACAGGCACTTAGGGAAAAGCCAAGCGGCTAGTCCCCCAACTGTGCCATCGGCCTGTGCCAACGACGGTTCGGCGCCCTTCACGGGGAGTGCCGGGGATGTCGCTTGGGGTTCATCTCTACCGCCGCGGAGCCGTCTACTGGTGGCGCCGGGTCCTGCCGGCGTGTGGGGCCGCGGTCGGAGATGGCGGCACTCCAAAAAATTTCTCGAAAAAAATCGCTGGTCGAGAGATACGCCTCTCCCTGCGGACAAATATGCCCGGCCTCGCACGGCAGCGAGGGCGGCGTCTCAGCGTCGTGGTCGATGCCGTGCTCGCACTCCTCGGCGAGGTCATGCAGGCCGGCACCATCGACACCAGCGCGCTCCGCGCCCTCCTCCAACCGATCCTGCTCGGCGAGCTGGAACGGGCGGAGGTGGCGCGTGCGCTGGGCGGGGAGCGGGGCCCGGAGGAGATCGCCCGGCGGGTCCAGGCCGAACTCGACGCCGTCGCCACCATCGAGGACGCCGTCCGGCACAACCGCCTTGATGCCGCCCGCACGGTGCTGGAGCGCGCCGTCACCGTCGGCCTGCCGGTGCCGGCGGCGGAGACCGCCGAGCACAGCTATCTCGCGCGGCTGGTATTGCGCGGGCTTCCCCGCGTCCACCGCATCAACGCCGAACGGGAGCAGAACCACTACGACGACGACCTCGAGGACGTCCTGCCGCCCTTACCAGCCAGCAGCATGGCGGTCGGCATGCCGGCCGGCGCGCCGTCGGGCAATGCGGTTCCCGGAATCGAAGGTCGGACCGCCATCGTGCTGGCGCCGCAGGCGCCGGTGCCGGTGCCGGTCGTCATGCCTGCGCAGGTGGCGGCGCAGCTCCCCTCGGCCGCGGCCCCCGTGGCATCAATCGACCCCGTTGAACCCAACGCCAGCCCGGTGCCCGTCCGGACGGAGGTGGAAGCCCACCCGCACTCCCAGGCCGCTCAGCCCGCCGTCGCTGCGGCGGCGTCCGAGCTCGTCACGACCTCCCCTGCCGTAGCTCCAGCGAGCCCGATCGGCGGCCCCTCTGCCACCATTGTCGGCCGGACGCCCGAAGCGACGGAGGCGGATGCACGCTCCCAGCCGCAGAAGTCCAGCCCCGCAAAGGACTGGACGATCCAGCAGGCCATGGGCGAATGGGTCCGCCGCCGTCAGCGAGATACGAACCCCTTCAAGACAGCGTCTCTGTGCAAGGAGGAGGAACGGAACTACCGCGTTGCCGCGGAGCTGTTCACCAGCCTCATCGGCGACCGCCGTGCCGTCGAGGTGACGGAAGAAGACCTGTTGCGGTGCCGGGGGGAACTACACCGGGTTCCGAACCTGTTCGGCCGCGGCACCTATCGCAACATGACCGGCGCCGAGGCCGTCGCCAGGGCCGACGCGGTGACGGCCTCCCAGCAGGCTGCGGTGATGGCGCATGCGGAGGACGGCCAGATCGACCGCGACAATCTGGCCCACGAGATGCGCGACGCGGAGGTACCGCGCCTGTCGATGAAGACCGTCAACAAGCACCTCGACAAGATCAAGGGGCTGCTCCGCTGGCTCCGGACCGCGATGAAGGTGGCGATCGACCGGGACCTGCTTGATCTCAAGATCCGCTACGATCAGAAGGATATCGGACGCGCGGCCAACGCCGATCGGGAAGCCTTCTTGAGCGCGGACATCCGCAAGCTGTTCGCCAGCCCGTGCTGGACCGGCTGCGCCGGGATCGACTACCGGCATCGTCCAGGCTCCAGCACGGTCAAGGACGCCAAGTTCTGGATTCCGCTGCTGGCTGCCCTCGAGGGGGTGCGGCTCGGCGAAGCGGTGCAGGTGCTAACCACCGACATCCAACTGCGCTGCTTCGATCAGGAGGACTTCACCGACTGGGATGTGGATCTCGATAATCCGTCGGGTCCGTGGCCTCGCCTGCGGCGGTTCTCGCCCAAGGACGCGGACGGTGTTCCGACCGTCGGCATCTGGTGCATCGACGTCATTCCGGAGGACGGCAAGAGCGTGAAGACCCCCTCTTCTAAGCGGATCATTCCGATCCACCCGCTGCTGCTCGAGCTCGGCTTCCTCGACTACGTCGACGCCCAGAAGCGGGCCGGCAAACGGGACCTGTTCCCCGGCCTTCGGCCGGAAAAGGCGACCCGCGCCGGCGAAAACCTTGGGGAATGGTTCAGCCGTTACCTCGAGTACATTGGGATGAAGCGGGAACGGCTTTCGTTTCATTCGTTTCGCCACAGCTTCGACACGCACCTGTTCAACCGCGAGGTTCCGGATGTCCGGGTGAGCGAGCTGATGGGGCACGCCCAACACGGGCAGACCCGGAATCGCTACTACAAGGGCGCGCGGCTGGCGAAGCTGACCGAGGCGATCGCGTCGATCAACTACCGCCTCCACACGGCCATGGTCGACGGCCAGCTGTGCCTGGTGCTGCCGCCGGGCGCGTGAGTGGGGACGCTTCCGCAGGTTCGGAGGACGCCCTCAGCGTGTGAACCGATCTTCCCTTCCCGGCGCCGCATGGACGTGGTGCCCTCGGTAAGGAACGGAACGCATGACCGACACGATCGACACGGAGTGCATGATCCTCGTCGCCACGCTGAAGCGTGATGTGGAATCGCTGAAGAAGGTGAGTGAAGCAGCCGCGGATGCCATGCTGGCTGTCTATCGGACGGCGGTGCCGCTGGCGAAACACGAAGAGTCGCTCGAAGCAATGCTCGAGGGGTTGAATCAGGCGCCGGACAAATCGCTCGAGCTGACCAAGGCGCTTCGTAGCCTGTCCCGTCGCGTGGAGAAGGATGAGATCAGCGGGCACGAGTTGGCAGAAATCCTCGCCCGCAAACACTATCTCGATCGCCGAGGCTACAGATCCTGGACTTTCGCTCCGCTGGTGCCGGAACGCGATCCGGCGCCGGGCAAATAGCGAGATCGGTCAACTTTCGCCTTCGCGACCGGGTGTGGGAACGCCCGGTCGACTTTGCGTGGAGCCGGAGGTCGCTTTCAACCGGATTACGTTTGGCAGCAGGCGATCACTTTAGCTATCCCCCAATCGAACACCTCGATAAACCGGTTTTTCTGGCTGGTTAAGGCCATGTAACGGTGTTTGGCTGGCAAGAGGCCGGAAATTTTTGGAACAGAAGCCGGATTTTCGCTGAAAATGTGGAAATATGAGGCGGTTTTGGCGCTACACGGGCGCAGTTCGCCCCTCAAGCCAGATCAGGCGTCGGAAATTGTAGGCGAGGTTGGCGATGCCGATCTTCACCGTCGCGCGGCCAAGGCCAATGGTGCGGATGAACAGCGCCATGCGTTCCTTCTGTTCGGCGAACACATGCTCGACGGCGGATCGCACGGCAGAGCGGGCGCGGTTGGCGCGCTGGTGCGGCCCCGGCATTGGCCGTCCCTTCGGCTTACGGAAATGCACCATGCTGCGGCGGCCCGCCGCCGCGATGGCCGCTTCGTTTGCCTTCGAGCGGTAGGCGCTGTCCGCCCACACACGGCTGTCGAAGGCGTCCGGGTTGAGCAGGCCCGGCAACTGCGCGCCGTCGTGCCGCACCGCGTCGGTAACGGCAAAACGCCGGATCAGGCGGAACCGGCGGTCGATGTTGATGTGCGACTTGTAGCCGAACGCCGGGATCAGCAGCCCTTCCACCATGCGCGTCTCCGAACCGTCGAGCGTCGGTCCCGGCTTCGCTTTAACCCGTCCCCGCTTCACCGTCCAGCGCGCCTGCGTGTCCTTCTGGCGCGCCTTGGCCGGCGGCCAGGGCGGGTTTTCACCGTCACGGATTTGCCGCTTCTCTTCCCGGGTCAGCCGCTGCTTGGGCGCTTCCACGATGGAGGCGTCGACGATCTGGCCGCCCAGCGCGAAGTAGCCGCGCTCCTTCAGGTCCGTGTCGAAGCGGACGAACAGCCCCTCCATCGCTCCCGCCGTCACCAGGGCCTCGCGAAACAGCCAGATCGTCGTCCGGTCCGGAACCCGGTCGCTCAACCCCAGACCGAGGAACCGCATGAACGACAGACGGTCGCGCACCTGGTACTCCGCCTGCTCGTCCGACAGTCCGTACAGCGCCTGGAGGACCAGGATCTTGAACATCAGTACCGCGTCCAACGGCGGCCGACCGCCCCGGGAACGATCCTTGCGCCCCAAGGCCGCGTCCAGCGTCGGACGGAAAACCTCGAAATCCACCACCGACAACAGACGCTCCAGCGGATCGCCGCTTTTGCTCAGCTCCGCGTAGCGATCCTGAAGATCGAATAGCCCAGCTTGACCGCCCATGAGCCCTTCCTCCCCCGCCCGCAAGCCAAGGGAATCACCACAACGCCAAACGCGCTACCGTTTTTCGAAGTGCCCACTTGGCAATGCGGACAGCTCTCGGCCAGACGGCGCTCGGTGTGATCGGGATCCGGCGCGAGCGGGCGGGCGACACCAGGTCGGGACGGCCGCGGCTTGCGCCGCCGCTTCGTCTTCCGGGGCTTGCCCCCGGGGCCATCCTGCGAGGGCGGGATGTGGGAGTTTGCCGAGGTCTTCTTCGGCTTGCCGACCAATGCTTCCAGTTCGGCAATCCGTGCTGCCATGCGCTCGATCAGCGCCGCTTGCTCGACGAGCAGGGCGTCCTTCTCAGCGTCGCTCAGGCGATAGCGCGGCGGAACCGTCATCCCGCCTTTGACTCACGTCAGCCCCTGCAACGCAACACCGGAGCGTCACCCCACCCCCAATGCGCGCTACACTGAGCCGGCCCGAGCCAGCGCTACGCGCTCAGCCAGCCCGGTGAGCAAATACCTTGGGCGAGCACCGCCGCAGGCGGGTCCACGGTCCCGAAGGATCGTCGAGATCGACATTCCAGTCGGTGAAGTCCTCCTGATCGAAGCAGCGCAACTGGATGTCGGCGGTCAGCACCTGCGCCGCCTCGCCGAGCCGCACACCCTCGAGCGCAGCCCGCAGTGGCCATGGCACCCAAAGACCAGATCACCGCCCTTCCCGCCACCGATATGCCCGCTCCCGGCCGCCTTCATCATCGCCCTGTTCGGGACTGCCGCCTGAAGGTGCTGTAGCCGAGAATCTCCTCACCCTTCAGTAGAATACTCTACAAGACTTGCAGAAGTGTGACAAAAAGGCACATCGAACCAAAATGAAGATTCTGATAGCAACGCGATATAGAAATAGAATCCTAAAGATTTCTCGTACAAAAGAAAAGAATATCCCCAAGCTTTCTCTCTCAGAAACCCTTACCAGCGCTTACATCGACCAAAGTCGGCAATTAATATCGAGGCAGGTAAATTGAAACCTATCGACACCAAATTAACTCAGATAGATCGCTCGTTTTCTGCTTTGACAAAAGTCTTTTTCAGTTAAAACTGAAAGCATATTATCTTAACGCAAACAGAACACTTCGGTTTTCGCATAACCTCACTAATCTGAAGGGAAAATCAATGAACCTCTTTCCGCGTATCATCTTTTCTATTCCCATTGCCCTTCTTTCGGCATGTGTTGGCAACGGCATTTCACCGTTCGGTGTTTCGCCGGACGAACGGCAATTCAATGCTGCCCTGTCTCAGTTTCAGGCCTGCGATGATCAGATCCAGAATCAGTCGGGGATGGACGTTTTGAACGTGCGATCTCCTGAGCGTATTTCCAGTATGAGCCAGGCCAACTACAACGATCCATCCTACCCTGATGGGCAGAACCGTCAGGCCATGAGGACTTATCTGGCCATTGGGCGCAACTGTGATCGCGCGTTCGACTCTGTCGCTGGATCGCCGTCGATGGGAGGATTCGTCGTCGCCATCCGCACATCCCGGGACCGTTTCTGGTCGGTCGGCCAGAATTTTGCCGACGGCCGCATGACCTGGGGCCAGTTCAACCGCGCCCGCGCCGAGATGGACCGTATTCATCACGCGGAGATCGAAGCGGCAAAGCGCACATCCATTGATGGCCTGCGTTCCTCCTGCCGGGATTGGATGCAGCAGAACGCCGCACCCGGTTACGTGCAGGATTGCATCGGAAACGGCTATCGTGCGCTGCCTGCGCCAAATGGCTACGGCGCGCCCACGGTCAACCAAGGCTATGTGGGCAGCACTCTACCCAACAGCGGTCAAGGCTACGTCGGCAGCACCCTGCCCAACAGCGGTCAAGGCTATGTCGGCAGCACCCTGCCCAACAGCGGTCAAGGCTACGTCGGCAGCCCGCGAGTGAAGTGAGAGATCCGGGCGGCCCATCGGCGCGTCGCCCGGAGACGATAAACCTGCATGGACGGCGCGAACCGACGCGCGTCCTTCCAGACGCGCTCTTCCCGAGGAGACAGACGCATGAGCTTTTTCTTCCGCCACGGCCTCGCCGCGGCCTTCGCCGTAACTGAACTGGCGACGGTCGCCGGCGCCGCTTGGGCGACGGAGCAGGTGGCGTTGGACGACCCGGCCTACGCGGACGTGGTTGATTGGATCGACAACCACTACCATGGCCGGCTGCGTCACGCCGAAGCGGTGAAGGGCGACATCGACGGCGACGGGAACGACGACGTCGTCGCCATCTTCAATGTTCACGCCGGCGGCGCTTCCGGCGAGTATCAGCACATGCTCGTCATGAAGGGGACCGGAATGGGCTACAAGCCGGCCGGCGTGCGCGAGCAGATTGTCGGGGTGAGTCCCCACGACTTCATGATCGGGCCGGGCTTCGTCGAATACACGGGCACGATCATGGGACCGACGGATCCTCACTGCTGCCCGCGTACGCTGCAGCGCTTTCGGGTGACGGTCTCGGCCAAGGGTCTTTCTGACTCAAAGCCGGTGAAAGGGAATGCGTCGCCGCCGTCAGTCGGCGGAAATGCGCGGCCATCATCGCCGCCGTCGCCTCAGCCGTCCTCTGGTGGAAAGGCGCCGCTGCCGCCGCCGCCAGGGCCGATGCCGGTGCCGCGCGACGCCCGCGATGCAGCGTCGTTGAGCGCCTTTCTCGCTTTCGTCAAGGCGACGCAGCCGGAGCGTCTGCGCCTCGGTGACGTGCTTGGCCGCCTTGGCGCGGCGCAGATTGCCGCGCAAAACGGGGCACCGCTGAACGTCCCGGTGATGCCGGACCGGCAGGCCCCGCCGGTCTCCGTCACGCCGTTGCGCGACGGCGTTTCCGGCACCGAATGGTGCCGCCAGTTTTCCGGACAGGCCGCCGGGGTCTCGGCGTCCTGGGTCGGTTGTCACGGCACCTCCGGCATCTGGCGCTATCTCCAGATGCCGGGCTGAACGGGCACCGTCGCCCCTTTGAAGCTCGCGCTGCCGGCTGTCGCGGTTCGCCCGTGAACGGGCGCGCCGCACGAAGGAACCACGGCCCCGAAGGCGGATGGCAGGGCGCAGGCGGAAGTTCCACTTCCGCTCCAATCATTGCTCACGCCGCGCCCAGGCCCCCCGCTCACCGACACCGCAGCCCCCGCCCGAAGAATCGCCTGATCAAATGCCAGGCCTGCGATGCGGTTCACCGCCAGCAGGGCTGGCTGATGGTCCGTGGCAGGGCGGCGGCGCAGCCGCGCGGGCCGACCGGGCGAGGACGGCGTCCCGGCCGAAGGCTCGTCGCAAACCGGCTCACAAGGCAGCGCACGGATTTCCTTTGCGGTCGGGCCCCTTGCCGCCGTCGCGGCAAGGAGCGGCTCCGCTTCGACGTTCAATCCAATTCGACGGTTTCGCGGGTCCCGGCCTTGGTCTGGCAGGAGAGGCTCGGCTTGGCGGTGCGCGCATCCCAGCCCATGCGGCAGTCGTCCATGTCGCGATACCCGACGACGCGGAAGCTGCTGCGGGGCACATAACCGGACACGCCGGAGAGACTGATCTGGTACCACCCCGAATCATGGATCCGGGCCGACACCTTCGCCCCCTTCTCCAACCTGCCGAGTTCCTCCTTGTCGGCGAAACGGGGGCCACTGAAGACACTGAGATCCTTGACCGCAAGCGCCACGATGGGAAGATCTTGCGGCGCTGTGCGATGGGACGCCACCGTCTGCGCAGGCGGCTGCCCCGCAGGCCTCAGACCGGTCGATGCCGACGGGGCAGCAGGCGGACGCGATGGAGACGACTCCGCGGGCGACGGGGATGGGACTGGCGCGACTTCTGTCGTCTCGGCGTTGCGGGATAGGGCATAGACCTGCTCGATCATGCCCTGCAGAGCCGGCCGCAGCGTCTGCTCGATCACAGGCATCGCATCCGAAGCCTGCTCCACCACAGCGATCGCCCCGTCTTCGACCTCCGCGCGCATGTCCGGCGGCATGAACTGCCAAGCGCCGAGTGCCACACCGGTCGCCACCGTGCCACGCAACATCGTCCTCTTCAGGCGCTGGCGCCACATCCTGATCGGCACCGGCTTTTTTGGTGGTCGTGGCAGCTTGGGCGGCATGGGCACCTGCCCGACGGGCCCCGGTTTCGCCGTGGGCGGCTGGGGTTTGACTGTATGGCCGAGCCTCGCGCACAGGCCACAGGTGTCGCCGAGCCTCCAATGGTTCTCGTCGTTCCGGCATTCGAACGTCCGTGGGTCGGTCAGTTCGCGCAGGGCCGCAACCCATTCGCCCGGGCGCGGCGGCGTCGTGTCGCCGGAGAAGGCCCGGTCGAACAGACCCCGCAGCTTGGGCGAAAACCACGTGTGGATGCTGTCCGGGTCGGGCTTGATGTAAGGGTTGTCCTTCATCCCATAGGGATAATACCGCCCCCCGTGCATCAGCCGGGCGCCCAGTTCCGCCGGCAGCGTCGCGATGCCGGTCTCCCGGCCGGACATTGGGTGGAGCGATTCGTTGAGGAGCTGGAAGATGATGATCGCCAGCGCGAACTGGTCCTGAAGTCCGGCGCTGTCGTTGATCGATGTGCCATCGAACGAGACGCTGCCGTCGGCACCCAGCGTGGCGGCTTTGGGGTGCAGAAATTCCGGCGTGGCCAGCGTCGCGTCATGGCGGCGGCCGTCCGGTCCGCGGATCTGAAAGCCGTCGCAATCCACCAGCACGACGTAAGCCGAGCGCTTGGAGTCGCTGGTGTCATAAACCAGCGCGTTCTGGGGCTTTAGATCGATAACGTAGTGGCCGATTTCGTGCAGGCCGTCCAGGACGATGGACAGGTTCAGCGCCGCGTACAGGCGCAGGCGCAGGCTGTCCGGAATCCCCCGGCGCACGCGCTGCGTCGGGCGGGTCACCTGCTGCAACGTCCAGGCGTGGCCGAAGTCAACGACCGGCATCGCGAAGCCCCGGAAGCCCCCGCCTTCGGTGAGGATGCCTTCCGGCCAGGCCATCTGGACCGTGCCATCCGGCGTTTTGACGTTGCGCGGCGGCCGGGCGACCATCGCCCGCACCTTCTCGGCGTGCTCCGCCGCCGTCGCCGGATCGTTGTAGAGCTTCAGCGCGAGGTTCGGCAAAGCCGGGTGGCGGTAAACGGTGCCGGCGCCTCCCCCTCCCAGCCTCACAGCCGCGGCGGTGAAGTCGCGCAGAACGGTCTGCCCCATAAGGCCTTCGTAGACGATGTCCATGCGGTCAGCCGGCCGGTTCGCGGCCGATCCAAATCAGAGTCTTGTCGTCGCCGCTGATGCGGCGGGCGTCCTTGCTGCCGAGCGTGCCTTGCAGCGCCCGCGCCGCCGCCTCCGGATCGCTGGAGTACAGGAAGCGGGACACCGGCCCCATGAAGTCCGGTTCCAGCGCCGTGCCGTCGGCGGAGATCACGAAAGGCATGGCGCCGTCGGTCATCGCCACCGCCACGCCGCCCTCAGCCAGGGGGGGCGCTTCGGTGACGCGCAACTGGTCCCGCCAGTCCTCCATCGTCACGAACCAGGTCTGGTTCGCGTACTCGCCGTTGCGCGGCTCCGACAGGACGACGTCGCCCCAGGCCGCCGCCGGGGCCACCGCGGCCAAGCCGTCGCCCACATGGGCGAGCAGCGTCCGTTCCGGTGTCGCCACAAGAGCGACCAGGGTGGCGTGGCAGTCCTCCAGATCCAGACCGTCGGCCAGCAGCGATCCGCGGGCGAAATCAACCGCCTGGAGAACCAGCGCGCGAAAGGTCTCGACGCCATCGAAACTCGCCGCCGGCGCGGCCAGGAAGGCCGAGGCGACCATCGACGACACCCGCGTCGACCCGGCGCGGGCTTGCCGCGCCGACCCCGCCCCGTCGCATACCACCGCCACGGCGCGGCCGTCCTCGGCACCGAACGCCAGCGCGTCCTGTCCCTCCTGGTTCTTGGCTTCGTGGGAGGGGCCGCGCACGCAGGCCCCTACAAGGCGCCACCCGGCTGCGATCAAGCCACCGGGCGCGCCTTCGCTGTCGGTATGGTGGAAGTCCATCGGCCGGGTCAGAGCGTCGCGGACATCCAGCCGCTCGGATTGGCCATGGAGACCTGCTGGCCGGACGCCTTCTTCGAGCCGGACTTGGCCGACTCCGACATCCACTTGAACATCTCCTTGAACTTGCTCTGCTCCAGGCGGACCGGCTGGCGATCGGGGGTGCAGAACTGCGACAGCGGCCCCAGGTTGACCTGACGGCCGATGCCGATCGCCCACAGGATAAACTTCTTGTCGTCCTGAGCCTGACGGGCGCGCGACGCGATCTCCTGGATGTCGTCGGTGGGCTCGCCGTCGGACATGACGAACAGCCAGGGCCGCTTGTAGGTAACGCCTGCCTGACGATAACGCTGCTTCTGGTCCTCGATCATCGACATGGCCATGTCGACGGCCTTGCCCAGCGGCGTCGAGCCGTTGGCGCGAACCGTCGGAGCCCGGAAATCGGCGGCGTCGGTGAAGGGGACCAGGGTTTCGACCTGATCATCATCGCCCATGCGGACGATCGCGACCTGCACGGCGTCGCAGGCGTCGTCGTCGTCCTTCAGGTCCGCCGCGAGCAGCTTCAGGCCTTCGTTGAGATCGGCGATGGCGCCGCTGTGCCCCATCGACAGCGATCCATCCACAACCACGACACAGGGAAGGCGCTCCGCCTTGTTCCTTTTCAGCGCGACATCGGGAATGAGTTGTTCATCCATAAGGCACCTTCAGGCTGTGAGCCGCGGCAGGAAACCGGGCGGGGAATACACCCGTAAAACGCGCAGGCTTGTTTGCTTTTGAAAACGTTCAAGGCCGACTTTCTATTTCAAGAAATCCTGCGCGGGAAGCAAAATGTTCGCTGCGTCCGGCGCAATAAAAATCAGCATTTTGCGCACCGACCGCAGTCGAGCCGTTCGCTTTGGCGCTTGGCCAAACCGATGGATTTCCGATCGAAATCGTCATCATTTTTCCGGCATACACGGGCAATCTGCCAACGTCAATACGCTAAGCCACGGTCCTTATACCCTCGTTAGCGCTGCGCCAAACCGCCGCAGTGATTGAAGGTTGAGCCAATTTGGCCGAATGTGCATCTTTAGCGGTTTCACCACGCGAGAAATTTCACCGCAAGAAACTGTTGTGTTTTATGGTTAATAATCACTTTCTTTTTTCTGAGCCTTGATCAAAGCCTTCACACAGCGGAAAATCCACTTGCGAGTCTTGGACTGATTTGTTTTGTTTTCCACAACGCAGGCGACCTGCGCCGCGAATCATTCTCAAGACGCGCAAGAGGTAATTGCAGATGCCCTCCCTCGCGAAACTCAGCCTGCGCTCTTCGGTTGCAGGCTGGGCGCTCCTCGCCGCCATGCCGACTGCTCTGCTGGCCGCCCTGCCGGCCTCCGCCGGCGCGAGCTACCAGATCCAGTGCCAGGAGGCGGGCAAGCCCTGCCGCGAGACCGAGACGCTGCTGCCGTTGCGCGTGCTGCCGCGTCCGAGCGCCAGCATCTTCAAGTCCAAGGACGCCTCCCCCGGCAACGTCGCCGTCGAGAACGTGCCGGCTTTCCGCCCGCTGTTCGTCTTCGCGCGCGAGGAGGTGGACTACACCGACCCGACCAACCCCAAGGGCTGGTATCAGGTCGGCGGCGGCGAAACCAAGCCGGAGGGCTGGATGCCGGCCAAGGATGTCATGGAGTGGCGGCAGGCGCTGGTCGTCGCCTACACCCACCCGGGGGTCGGCAAGGAAGCGCGCCATCCGGTCCTGATGTTCGACGACCAGACAGCGCTGGAGCGGATCGCCCTGGGCAAGGACCGGGAGTCCGAAGCCGGCAAGATCTATGAGTCGGTCGAGAAGGGCGAAAAGCCGAAGTCGGTCGTGTCGATCGAGCCCAAGCGCTTCGCCGACATCGAAGACAACTTCTATGTGCTGCCCGTCCTGGACTTCAAGTCCGTCACCAAGTTCGACGACGAGGCGCGGCTGCTCCAGCTCGCGGCGGCCGTTCCGGGCAAGCGGTCGGACGAGAAGAACCAGACCACGCTGGGCAACGCCGCCTACGCCCAGGCGAGCACCGCAAAGGCCACCCTGTCCGGCGACGCGGCCAAGGGGCTGAAGGTCGACATCGTCTTCGTGATGGACCTGACCGGCTCGATGGGGCCGTTCGTGGAGAGCACGAAGACGGCCATCACCGACCTCACGCGCGCCATTACCAAGGATCCGATGCTGAAGGAGGCCGTGCGCTTCGGATTCGTCGGCTACCGCGACGACCTGCGGGTCGAGCCGAAGCTGGAATTCGTGTCGAAGAACTTCACGCCCAAGCTGCTTCAGGACACCGATTTCGTGTCGGTGATCGAGCAGCAGGTCCGCGCCTCCGCCGTCAGCAGCGACGACTACGCCGAGGAAGGCTACGCGGGAGTCAAGACTGCGCTGAACGAGACCGCCTGGACCGACGGCGCTCTGCGCTTCATGGTCATGGTCGGCGACGCCTCGGCCCATGAGCCGGGCCACAAGCAGAGCACCACGCACCTGAGCGCGGCCGAGTTGCGACACATGACCAACGACCAGCATGTGTCCGTCTTTTCGATCCACCTGAAGGCGCCGCGCTACGCCAAGGATCACCCGAAGGCGGAAGAACAGTTCTCGACGCTGGCCAACAACCCCGGCACCAGCGCTCCTGCCCTCATCTCCCTCGATGCCGACAAACCCGACGATTACGCGACGGCGGTCAAGGTGATTTCCGGCCAGCTCGCCCAGTTGGTCGAGGCGGCGCGCAAGGGCCGCGAGGTCGTTCCGGACACACTCAGCGAGTCGGTGACGGTTCCGTCGTCGACGGCCTCCGCAGCCCCCGCCGACGGGGACGGCGAATTGAAGGACGAAGGCTGGAACCCGGAAGCCCGCCAGAAGGAGCTGCTGGGCGCCCAGGCCGACAAGCCGGAGGTGAAGGAGCAGGCTCAGAAGATCAACGAGGTCGCGGCGGCCGCCCTCATCAACTATCTGGGCGGCGACACCGTCCGCGACCTGACCTTCTGGGCGATGGACCGCGACCTGATCGACCCGAGCAAGAAGGCGCTGGACGTCCGCGTGCTGGTCAGCAAGACGGAGTTGAACGACCTGATCGGCGCCCTCCAGAAGGTCACCGATGCGCTATCCACCGCGGAAGTGGCGCAGCTGGAGTTCTTCACCGCGCTCCAGTCGGTCATGGCCCAGACGACCACCGGCACGCCGATCGACTTCGAAAAGGCGCAAAAGCTGGCGCAGACCGAGCTGATGCCCAAGTGGATCGAAAAGCTGCCGTACCGCAGCGCGATCATGGAGATGAACAACGCCACCTACGAGGCGCTGACCCCCGACGAGCGCGTGACCCTGGAGCAGTCGCTCCAGTCCAAGCTCCAGTACTACGTCGAGGTGAACGCCAACGTGGACGCCTGGAAGGTTCTGGACGGGCGCGGCACCGACTCCGCGAAGGTCTACGCCCTGCCGCTCGACGCCCTGCCCTGATCCAAGGCGCCGTCCGGTCCATGACCACCACGATCCGCAAGCTCGCGTCCGTCGCCACGGCGGCGGACGCCCTCTTGTCCGTCCGCGACCTGCGCAAGGCGCGCAGCCAGGCCGACGCGCGCTTCGAACTGCACGTGCCCGACTTCGCCGTCGCGCCCGGGCAGTTTGTCGCCATCGTCGGCGACAGCGGTTGCGGCAAGAGCACGCTGCTCGACACGCTCGCCCTGGTGCTGCGGCCGACGTCCTGCGCCGGCTTTGTGCTCGGCGCCGGGCACGGCTTCCCCGCCGCCGACCTCCAGGATCTCTGGGCGCTCGGCGACCAGGACAGGTTGGCCGCCATCCGGCGCACGCAGCTTGGCTACGTGCTCCAGACCGGTGGGCTGCTGCCCTTCCTCTCGGTGGAGGAGAACATCCGCCTGCCCACCCGCCTTGCCGGAGCGACCGCCGGCGGGGAGGAGATCCAGGCGCTGGCGCAGCGCATCGGCATCGCAGGCATGCTGTCCAAGAAGCCGCAGCACCTGTCCGGCGGTCAGCGCCAGCGGGCGGCGATCTTGCGCGCGCTGATCCACAAGCCGCGAATCATCCTGGCCGACGAGCCGACCGCCGCCGTGGACAAGGCCCGCGCCGGCGCCATCGTGGCCGATTTCGCGGCCCTGGCCCGCGACCGCGGCACGACCATCGTCATGGTCACGCACGACCACGACCTCGTCCGTCCCTTCGCGGATGCGACCTACAGCTTCACCCTGTCGCACCCGTCGCCGACCGAAGTCCGCTCGGTCTGCCACCGCCTCTCATGAGGGCGCACCGATGACCAGACGCGCCCCCTCGCGCCCCGCCGGCACGCCCGAACGCTGGACCATCGGGCGGCTCGCCCTGGCCGACCTGCGCCACGAATGGATCCTCAGCCTGTGCATGGTTCTGGCGCTGGCCGCCATCCTGGCGCCGCTGCTGCTTCTGCTCGGGCTGAAGAACGGCACCATCGAGACGCTGCGCAACCGCCTGGTCGAAGACCCGGTCTTCCGGGAACTGAAGCCCGACGGCACGCTCGCCTTGCCGGAATCCTGGTTCGCGGGCACCGCGCGAGACCCGCGCGTCAGCTTCGTGGTGCCGACGATCCTGCGCGGTTCTTCCATCGTCCGCTTGGCGCCGGAAGGCAGCGACCGCAGCGAGCCGCTGGACCTGCTGCCGACGGCGGGGGGCGACCCGCTGCTTCTGGAAAACAACACGCCGATCCCCGGCCCCGACGAGGCCGTCCTGTCCGCGGACGCCGCCGACAAGCTGAAGGTCGTCACCGGCAAGCGCGTCGAGCTTCAGGTGGCCCGCGTCCGCCAGGGACGGCGCGAGACGGCGACGCAGCTCCTGACCGTGGCCGCCGTGCTGCCGCCGCGCGCGGACCCGCTGCCGCGCGTCTACACGACCCTGCCGCTGGCCATGGACGTGGAGAACTACCGCGAGGGGCTTGCTGTGCCCGCCCGCGGCTGGCCCGGCGGAACGCCCCACGCCCACCAGAGCTTCGACGGCGCCTACGTGCTGACGCCGGAGCGGATCGATCCGCTGACCGCGCGGACGCTGACCATCGGCACCGGCTTCACCCGCATGGACCCGTTGCCCGCGAAAGCGCTGGCCGCGCGGACCGGCATCGCACTGCCGGACGGCTGGGGTGCGCTGACGCTGGAGGTCGTCCAGGCCCCCGTCGGCTGGGAGGCGGTGCGGTCGGTCAAGGACAAGGTGCGCGGCCGCAACGCCGTCGTGATCCCGTTCCTGCACGACAGCACCCTGCAACTGGGCGGCGCGGCGGTGCCGGTGCTTGGCCTGTCGCTGCCGCCGGAGCAGGCGGCGGCGCTCGGCCTGCCGGATCTGCCCTGGGGGCCGTCCAGCGAGGCCCGCCGCTTTGACGAGTACGCCCGTATCCTGCTGCCCCGGGGCATCGCCGCGACCGGGACGGTCGGCGTCCGGTTGTCCGCGGGGGGAATCTCCGGCGTCACCGTCGCCGACCTGCCGGTCCGTGTCGAAGGCGTCGTCGCCGGGCCGCGCGCGATCGTTCCGTCCGAGCTTCTGGGCGCGCTGCGCACCGCCACCCAGCGTCAGGTCGCCCACGACCCGGCGCAGGGGGCGCTGCTCCTGGCCCCCGCGGGCTACCGCGGCTTCCGGCTCTACGCCCGCAGCATCGACGACGTGGCCAGTCTGCACCGGCATCTGCGCGACCAAGGGATCGAAACCAACGCCAAGGTTCAGGCCATCGAGCGCATCCGCACCCTGGACCGCGGCCTGACGCGCATTTTCTGGCTGGTGGCGGTGGTCGGCATCCTGGGCGGCATGGCGGCGCTGGTCGCCAGCCTTTATGCGGCGGTGGAGCGCAAACGGCGCGACCTGTCGCTGATCCGCCTGATGGGCCTGCCGCCACGCTCCGTGTTCGGCTTCCCCGTGTGGCAGAGCGCCATCCTGGCGCTGCTGGCCTCCGGCTTCGCCATCGGCGGCTTCTACGCGCTGGCCTCCGTCATCAACGGGGTCTTCGCGGGTGATCTCGAGCTGGGCGAGCGGCTGTGCCACCTGCCCCCGTCCATCCTGGCCGGCGCCGCGTCGGCCACCGTTGTCGGCGCCGTCCTGGCGTCTTTGTACGCGGCGTGGCGCTCCACCCGCATCGATCCTGCGGAGGCAATTCGTGTCGAATAAACGCTTCACGGTCCTGGCCGCGCTGACCGCCGTCGTCACCGGCCTGTCGGCGCCGGCCTTCGCGAAATGCGACCACGAGGGCGAGGGCGATTCCCGCTTCGACCCGTGCCCGGCCCCGGACGATTTCCTGCTGCCGATGCCTGGCGGCCTGCAGATGGTGTTCCGCAAGATCGCCGTGCCCGGCGAGAACTTCTGGGGCAGCTTCGAGCGCGTCGTGCAGATCGGCGACCCGCAAGGCGAAATCTTCGAAGCCCCGCAGAAGGCAATGGTCGGCGGCTCGTTCCAGGACGACCAGGGCAAGCGCTGGGTCTACCACATCGGCAAGTACGAAGTGTCGAAGGCCCAGGTCGCCGCCGTGCTCGGCCAGGGCGACATGGCAAAGGGCGTGCAGCGCCTGATCGAGATATCCGGCAACCCCGACGAAAAGGATCTCGCGAAGCTCACCGGCGAGGACCTCGACCGCGAGCTGTCCATGCCCATGGCGTGGGTCTCCTGGTACGACGTCCAGAACGTCCTCGCCGAGTACAACCGGTGGTGCTACGCCGACAAAACCTGCCGGTCCAAGCTGCCAACCATCGGCGCGCAGGGCGAAAACTACCGCATGCCCGGCTTCCTGCGCCTGCCGACGGAGGTGGAGTGGGAATACGCGGCGCGCGGCGGCGTGGACAACCCGAACTTCGCCGCGGCCCTGCCCTTCGACCGCAAGGAATGGAAGACCTACGCCTTCGTGAAGCCCAACGCGAAGAGCAAGCCCCGGCGCATCGGCTCGCTGGACGGCGTCAGCGGGCTGCACGACATGTTCGGCAACGTGCAGGAGCTGACCGCAAACCTGTTCCAGGCCGAGCTTGGTCAGGGCAAGACCGGCGCGCTGGTGGCGCGCGGCGGCAGCTTCCTCGACACCGACCGCAGCATCCGTTCCGCGGCGCGGTCGGAGGTCGGTCTCTACCAGGAAAAGGGCGACGCCATCGTCGAGGTGCGCTCGCCCACCACCGGCTTCCGTCTGGCCATCGGCAGCCCGGTGCTGCCGACCAAGGGCTACATGGAACAACTCCAGCGCGAGCACCAAGCCTACATGGAGACGATCCGTGCCAAGACTCCGGCCGGCCAATCCCTGCTGAACGGCGGCGCGCAGGCGTCGAACGCGCTGCAGACCGCACAGACCAGCCTCGTGCAGATCTCCAGCACCATGAGCGAGACGCGCGACCCGAAGCTCGAACGCGAACTGGCCCAGGTCCGCTCGGCGCTGACCGATGCGTCCAAGCAGCTCGACCTGCGCAACCAGGAGGTCTGCTCCAAGTCGCTCGAGGAAGGCGTGTTCTTCGCCACGCTGTACGGCCGCGCCGTCCGCCAGGCCGAATTCTACGAGCGCTTCGCGGCGCTGCGGTCGAAGCGCACCGATCTCAGCGCCACCGACCAGCAGCAGGTCGCCGACGTCCTGAAGAACGCGGCGAGCAACCGCGTCGACGCCGACATCTATTTCGCCAAGTACCAGGAGAAGCTGAGCGAGGTCGGCGGTTGCGGCGACCGTCTGGCGTCCGCCAGCGCTGAACATTTCAAGGCGCAGATCGCCGCCGGCAAGGTCAACCTGGCCGGCAAGGTCGCTTTCGACCTCTTCGCCGACCACCTGGCCGCGCTCACAACCAAGAAGGCCGATTTCGAGGCGTGGCGCGACGCCATCATCCAGCGCTTCAAGGACACCAACGTTTTCAACCAGCTTTGACCGCAGCCCGGTCGGAAGGAGAACTCCCATGAAACGCACCCTGAAGATGTCCGTCTGCACGGCCGTGATCGGGTCGCTGCTGCTCACCGCCTGCGCCACCTCCGGCAAGAACGACGCCACCGTCCAAGGTGGCGTCGGCGGCGCGGCCATCGGTGGCCTCATCGGGGCGCTGGTCGGCGGCCGGCAGGGCGCCCTGATCGGCGCGGCCATCGGTGGCGGCGTCGGTCTGGTCGCCGGCTCGGTCATCGACGAGCGCCGGAACGCCTATGCGTCGGACGAGGATTTCTACGACGGGCAGATTGCGCAGACCCGCGCCCTGAACACCGAAGTCAGCAAGCGCAACGGGTTTCTGCGCGAGGAAATCGCCCTGGACCAGAAGGAAACCAAGCGTCTGGCCGCCCAGGCCAAGGCCGGCAAGGCCCGCAAGGACCAGCTGGTCGCCCAGAAGTCTTCGCTCGACGAGCGGCGCCAGAAGAACACACAGCTGATGGCTGAACTGGACAAGGAACTGCTGGTTCAGAAGGAAGTGCTGGCCAAGGCCGAAACCGCGCCGGGCGGCGCCGCCAACCCGCGCGCGCAGGCGATGAAGGTCCAGGTCGCCTCCCTGGAGAAGGAAATCGGCGAGCTTCAGAAAATGGTCAACGACATGGGCACGCAGAGCGCGACCCTCGGCCAGTACCTGTAAGCCCACGACTCCAAGGAATCCGACATGGTTTTCGTTCGCATCGCGACCCGGACGCGCGTCCTGCTGACCGCCGGCGCCGCCCTGCTCGCCCTTTCGGCCTGCCAGTCCACGCCCCAGCAATGCGATCCGCGGCAGGGCGGCTTCATCGGCGGGGCCGCCGGCCTGATGAGCGGCTGCTACGAACAGCGCGTCGAGGAGCGCAAGCAGACCCTGTCCTCAGCGCAGAGCATCGCGCAGCAGCTTCAGTCCGAGAACAACCGTCTCCAGGGCGAGAAGACCGCCTCGGCCGGCGAGCGGACCCGGGCCCAGGTCCAGCTCGCCTCGCTGGACAAGGACAACGCTACGCTCCAGCGCCGCCTGAACAGCCTCAAGGCATCGACGGAGGAGCAGGCCAGCCGCAAGAAGGCGCTCAACCAGCAGTTGGCCGACATCAACCGCCGCATCGGCGAAGCCCGCGCCAAGGCGAACGCCGGCGGAGCGGACGATGCGGAGGTGCAGCGCGAGGTCGAGCGCCTCACGCGGCAGCGCGATGCCCTCAGCGACGACATCGCGGCGGCGCTCAAGGGGCAATGATGCGCGCTTTCCGCAAGCGGATCCTCGCCGGCGTGGCCTGCGGTCTCCTGGCCGGCGGCGTGGTCGCCTGCTCCGACCCCGGAGCGGCACCCGCCGCCCCGGACGGGGCCGGATCACGCACCGTCACCTGGGTCACGCCGAACCGGCCGGCGCAGGCAGCCGCAACACCGGCGGCCGGTGCTCACCTGACCGACCGCATGGACGCGGCCACCCTGCGCTGGCTGGCCGAGGAGATGGCCCGGCTGGGCTATTACGGCGGAGCGACGGACAGCCCGGACGCCGCCCGTCTGGTTGCGGCGGTGCGGGCCTTCCGCCTCGACTCCGGCCTGCCCACCCAGGGACCGCTGGTGGACGAGGCCCTGCAACGCCGGCTGGGCAGCGCGCCGTCGCCCGGCGCGGCGCGGGAGAACCGTGTCGTGGTCGTCGAGGAGCTTCGCTGCGAAGACACGTCCGGCGACTGGGCGCTGATCTATGAAGGCGAACGGGCGGCCGGCTCGTCCGCGCCGAACGGCCTGGTTCCGGTCCGCATCGACCGGCGGCTGGGCTTCCGCCATCACCCCGACGCGCCCGACGGCGTCGACTCGACAGACTGGTGGTGCGTCCCGCACCGGCGCATCTGCCACAGCCCCGTCAGCTTCACCGATTGGGGGGGCAAGCAGCAGCCGGGCGCCGTGGTCGGCTTCCACCCCAGCCGCATCCTGTCCGGAAACGGGTCCTGGGAGAGCCAGCTGGCCGCCCTCATCGTCCAGCAATGCGGTCGCACGGGCGAGGTGGCGCGGTGAAGCGTGCCATCCTGCTGTCCGGCCTGCTGCTGGCCGCCGCTCCGGCGTGGCGTGCGACCCCGGTCCTGGCCGGGGCCGGGGTCGATTTGGACTCGGCGGCGCTGATCGTCTCGGCCAACCATCTGGCCCGGCCGGAGCCGGCGCGCATCCCGCGCCGATCGGTGGCGGCGTTCCAGGACTATCTCGCGACGTTGGACCCCTATTCCCGCTATCTGACACCGAAGGACGTCGCAGCGCGCAAGCCGGCGGGCGCCACGCACCGCGGCATGGGCGCCCTGGTCACGGAGACGCCGGACGGCCTGCTGGTCGTTCCCCTCCAGGGCAGCCCGGCGGCGGCGGCCGGAATCTCCGGCCCGTCGCTCCTTCTCGCCGTGAACGGGCGGACGCCGCCCGCCGACGTCGATGATCTGCGCATCCTGCTCGACACCCTCGGCGAGGTGGAACTGACGCTGCGCGATCTCGTGACCGGCCAGCGCGCCACGCGCCGCGTTCCCTTGCGCGCGTTCGAGATACCGCCGGTCGAGACCCTGATGATGAACGGGCGCACCATCATCCGCCTGCACGTGTTCGAGAAGGGACGGACGGTGCCGGCCTTGCGCGCCGCGCTGTCCCGCGCCGCCTCGGGACCCGGCGCCCCCATTCTCGATCTGCGGTACGCCAAGGGCGGTGACCTGCTGGAAGCCATCGACGCTGTGTCGCTGCTCCTCGACCGCGCCGTGCCGGTCGCCGTGACGCGCGACGCGACCGGCCAGGAGACACCGTTCCGGAGTCGCACCGGCCAGAACGTGGTTGCCCCGGTCGTCTACCTCCTGGTCGGCCCGCAGACCGTCAGCGCCGCCGAGGTCTTCGTCCGCGCCCTGACGCACTGGCGGTACGGCTTCACCATCGGCCAGACGACCTACGGCAAGTGCGTCGCCCAGAAAACCTTTCCGCTGCCCGACGGCGGCGGGCTGGTGCTGACGACGGCGCGCATCCTCGACCCCGCCGGTGTGGACTGCGCGGGCAAGGGCCTCAACCCCGACCTGCCGGTGGCCGGAAACATCCACGACACGGCGCAGGTGCTGCGCACGCTCGACGCCTTCCTCGACGACGCGCGGGTCGTGTGCCGGGTCGCCCCTCTGCCGGACCGCCGGGCGGCCCCGCAGGCGGAAGACGAACTGGGCTGGAAGAACGGCCTCGGCCGGATGCGGCCGGTCGTGCTGAACGGGCCGGGCGGCGGGCAGTTGTGCCTGATGCCGCCGCTGCCCGCCGCCGCCGCCGCCGCCGTGCGGCGCGAGCAGGCCCGAACCGTCACGAGCCCGCTCGACCTGCGCCACGCACCGCCGGCCGCCCCGGCAGCCGTCTCCCCGGCTGCCATCACGCGCCCGGCGCCCACGCGGAGCGCTCCGAAGGTCCCGTCGAAAGCCGCTGCAGCCCTGCCACCGGCCCACGACGACGCCACCGACCCGACGGCGCCGCTTCGGCCGGCCAACCGCGACGACTGAACCGCCGTCCAGCCCAGGACGACAGAAGCAGAGAGAAGACGACTGATGAAGACGCAAAGCAAGACGTGGTTGGGCCGGGGTGCGGCGGTGTTCATTCTGGCCGCCGCCGCGGTCGGCGAACCGATGGCCGCATGGGCGGTCGATCCGGCGCAGACCCTGTTCTCCGAAGCGCTGACGCTGACCACCAAGGCCCGCAACGAGCCGGACGCCGCCAAGCGGGCCGACATGCTCAAGCGCGTCATCGGCAACCTGGACAAGATCGTCGCCGAGCACCCGGACACCAAGCTCGCCGCCCTGCTCCGCGACGGCCAGCGCATCGGCGCCTTCGAACGCAAGCAGGTCGAACAGCTTCTCGCGGAGGCCGGCGGCCAGACCGCGCCGCAGCCCGCGGAACGCCAGCCGGCGCAGCAACCGGCGCCGCAGGTCGCCGCCGCGCCGGATGCGGCACCGGCAACCGCCCCGGCTTCGGAACCGCCGGCTTCGGAACCGCCGCGTCCGGCCCGCGTGCGTGGGTTGCCCATCGACGCCGATCCAGCCACCCCGACCGGCCGAATGTTGTCCGACATCGCCGTCGGGATCAACACCTTCCTGGCAACGCGGACGGTGCCACTCTCCCCCAGCGTGCGCGAGCCGCTGCGCGCGGTCGAGCAGGGAGACCGGATCGTCGTCCAACTCCGCGGCTTTCAGGTGGAAATGGGCAGCACGCGGCTCGAGTTCGGCGACATCGACGTCGGCGTGAAGCGTCTGGCCGGAGACAAAGGCTACCTCGTCGCTTTCAAGGTCCCGCCCGAAGTGGCGATGTTCGTCAGCCATACGCAGAAGCTGATGTCATTCACCATCGGAGAAGGCAAGGCGTCCGGAACGTGGCGCACGGACTTGGGCTTCCTGACCGACGGCGACCTCGACCTGACGGACCTTCGCGCCCACGCCCACAAGGGCGACGCGATCGTTGACATCTACCGCCTGGACTCGCTGAAGGGGCGGCAGGCGACGAAGGAGGCCGACGGCACCCTGTCGATGACCGGCCTTCTGGAAATCAATGCCCTCCTCGTGACTCCGCCCGAACCCGGCGATCGGCGCCTCTCGGTGAAGCGCTTCGTCATCGGGAGCGAAGGCCGGGGCATCAGCGTCGAGACCATGAAGCGGCTTCAGGACCTCGGCGGCCTTCAAGCGATCGGCGCAAAGCAGGATAAGAACCACTCTGCCTCGCAGTTTCTCGACATCCTCGCGCAGGCCGCATGGGACGGCATGAAGCTGAGCTACACGGTCGACGGGTTTGCCTTCGCCGAGGGAGCGCAGACCATCCTGTCGGCGGAGCGCCTGGCCCTCGACATAGGCTACGACAACAAGGCCGCCCTGGCCGCCATCGAGATCGGCGTGGACGTGCAGAAGGTCACGACCGCGCTTCAGGAGGTCAAGCAGGTCCCGGACGAGTTGCTTCCCCACGGCCTGACCGCTTCGATGCGGCTCGATCGTCTGCCCGCCAAGACCGTCGCCGAACTGGCCAAGTCGTGGTTCCAGGGCAGCACGGGACAGACCGCCGCGGCCAACCCCCTCTCCGCCATGCAGAACGCCGTGTTCGAGGCGAAGCCGGAATTGGGAGTCAAAACGCTGACGGTCGCGGCGAAGCAGGCGGAGATCAGCACGACCGGTGCCGTCATGATCAATCCCATGGCAAAGCTGATGGTGTCCGGCGGGTTCGACGTGCAGGTCGTCGGCCTGGACCTCATCAAGGCCCGTCTCGACAAGGACGGTGCCACCCAGCCGCGGCTTGCCGAGATGGTGCCTGTCATCGTCGGGCTGCGCGGCCTGGGCGAACCGTCGAAGCTCGGCGACCGCAACGCGCACGCGTACCGCGTCGACATCACCCCCGATGGCAGCATCACCATCAACAACACCCCCTGGGAAACGCTCATCCCCAAGAAGCGCCCCTGATCCGCGCCGCCCCAAGTTCGGAGACAACAAACCCATGACCACGCAAAGCAAGGCACCGCTGGGCAAGAAATGGCTGGGCCGGGGCGCGGCGGTGTTCCTGCTGGCCGCCGCGGCCGGGGCGCCGATCCAGGCCGTTCTCGCCGCCGACCCGGCGCAGGAACTCTTCGTGGAAGCGATGAACCTGACCGCCAAAGCGCGCGCCGAGACCGACGCGGCCAAGCGTCTGGACTTGCTGACGAAGGCACAGGCCGACGTCCAACGCATCGTCGCCGAACACGCGGGGACCAAACTCGGCAGGCTGCTGGCCGAAGGCAAGAAGATCGGCGCCTTCGACCCGAAGGACATCGAGCGCCTGATCGCCGAGGCCAAAGCCGCCGCACCGGCCGAGGCGAAGGCAGAAGCCAAGCCGGAACCGAAAGCCGAGGCGAAGCCCCAGCCGAAGGCGGCCGAAGCGTCGGCGGCGCCTCCGGCGCCCAAGGACGCGCCGTTGCCGCCTCCAGCCACCGCCGCCGCGTCGGAGGATATCCGCCAATTCGTCGCCACGCTGCCGGCCAAGGACTCCGAACGCCACCGCAGCATCCGCCAGGGAGCGGACAAGCTTCCGAACAGGCTGTCCTTCGCCGACCTGAGCCTCGTGCTGGGTGAGTTTGCGGGCGACGCCCGGCTGGACCTCATCGCCCTGCTGGCTCCGCGCCTGCCCGAGCGCGGCATGCCCCCGGCGGAGATCGCCGCCCTGCTGGATCGGATCCAGGGGTACGGCCGCGTGCGGGCGATCCGCGAACTGGTGACGAAGCTCAGCCCCGTTCCGGTGGATCAGCAGGTGGCCGCGGCGACGACCCTTCTGGCCGGCATTAAGGAAGGCGACCGCGTCCCTGCGGTCGAACAGCTTGCGCCCGCCTTTGGCGGCGAACTGCCGGCGAGAACCGCCATTGCCTTTCTCCAGGGCATCGAGGGCTATCAGCGTGTGCAGGCCCTGCAACGGGGGCTCGCCCCCATCATGGGGCCGATCCCTGGCGCCGAACGCAGCGCCGTTCTTCGGGACCTGCTCGGCAACCTCAAGGACGGTGAGCGCAACAATTCCCTGCACACCATCCTTCATCAGATCGGCCAGGACCTCACGGTCGCGGAGGTGAACACGGCGCTGGGTTCCATGCAGGAACGGAACCGTTCGCAGGGGATCAAGGCGCTGGCGCCGCTGATGCTGCCGATACCGTCGAATGAGCGTCCCGAGGCGGCGCGTTCGCTTCTCGGCGGCATCAAGGACCATGAGCGGGTCGAGGCCATCACGGCGCTGGCCCCGCTGTTCAGGCCGGACCTCACGGTGGCCGACGCCGCCACCATTCTGGGTGCGCTGCAGGCTCACGGCCGCGCGCAGGCCATCGACGTCCTTGCCCCGGTCATGGTCGACAACCTGAAGCCCAGCGACCTTCCGACGCTGCTGGGCAATCTGTCCGACCACCCGCGTCTCTCCGCCCTGGCGGCGCTGGCCGCCCGGCTCGACCCCGGACTGACGGCGAACGAACTGGCGCTGTACATGCAGCCGTTCCACGCCGACGCGCGCGCCAACCTGATCAAGGCCATCGCGGCGCGGCGGAGCAGCCTATCCGCCACGGAGTTCCTGGACATCGGGGGGTTGCCGCAGGACGAGCACCACCGGCGGCAGGCGTATCTCCATTTGGTTCCCGCGCTGCAAAAGCCGCTGCCCGCCAAGGATTTCGCGGCGATCCTGCGCGGGGTAAAGTACGACCACATCCACACGCTGATCCCCATCCTGCTGCCGAACCTCACGCCCGACGTCACGGTGGAGGAGCGCGCAGCGCTGCTCGACGCCTTCCAAAGCCACAAGCCGACGGGCTTCGTGTATCAGGGGCAGGATCTGGGCAGCTTCGCCTCCGCCCTGCCGGAACCCGACCTCGCCAAGGGCAAGCCGCCCGCGGCAGGGAGCTTCGGCAGCGGCGATTGCGCCTCCGCCCTGTCCTGGGCGCTGGACGGCGTTCCGCTGGACCTGGTGCTCGGCGGCAAGCCGCCCATTCCGAAGGGCGTGCTCGACCCGCTCTCAAGCGCCAGCTTCGGCGTTCCGGCAACCAACTGGGAGCCGGCGCAGGTGACCGAGGTGGAGCAGAAGCTGGACATCTGCGCGCGCGGCATGACGGGAACCCGGCGTGCCGACCTCATCTCCGGAAACATCAAGCTTCTGAAGCCGCTCGCCCCGCATATCGAACGGCTGCGCGACATCCCGAAGCAGCGCGCCGCGCTGGCCGGCGAACTGGCGCGGTTGAAGGAACTGCCGGCGACCATCGAGGCGATGGCCGAACTGCGCGACGGCGGCCGCACCGGCCCGATCCTCGCCGCTCTCCCCATCGAGGAGGGCAAGGCGGCCACGGCGGAGCTGAAGGCGTTCGGCGAGGTCCACGCCGCCCGCGTCGCCGCGGCCATCAAGGAGCAGTTGGCGCAGATTCCGGAGACGCTGGAGGGCCTCGACCGGCTTCAGGCCGTGGCGCACAGTGTTCGCTCCTCCGCCCCGGCGCTGTGGTCCGACACCGCGCAGGGTCTGGAAAAGGCATTCGAGGATCGGCGCGGCATCATCGCCGGCAAGGCCATCGGCGAGTTCCGGGCCTCCGTCGCCGCCGTTCCTGCCGAGAGGAACGGCCTCGAGACCATCGACGGTCTCATGGCGCGGCCGAGCATCGCCGCCCTGCCCGAAGCGATTGCCAAGCCCTTCGCGGAGGCCGCATCGCAGCGCCGCACAGCCGTCATGGAGGAGGTGCTGGGCAAGGAAATCGCCGCCGTCGGCGCGGACGGGACCGGGCTGAGCAGGATCGAGGAGTTGGCGCGGTCGGCGGATGCCACGACGCTGCCCAAGGACGCGGCGACCCGGATTGCCGACGCCATCGCGCGGCGCAAGGCGGAGATCGGCAAGGAGTTTCACGCCACCATCCTGAAGAATTTGGCCGAGCTGCCCGAAACCCCCGAGGGCTACACCGACGCCATGGACCTCGCCGGCGGCCCGATCGTCGGCTTGGACGCGCCGACAACCGCGGCCATCCGCAAGGCGGGCAAGGACCGGGCGGACGCGATCCTGGCCAAGCTCGACGCCGAAATCCGCGCCAAGCTGGCCGAGATTCCCGCTTCCGACGAGGGGGTGTCGCAGATCGTCGAGCTGCGCGCCCGGACAGGGGACGAGTTGCCCGATCCGGTAGCGCAACGCTTCGCCGTGGCGGCCAACGACCGGATCGTCGCCATTCGCGCCCAGCAGAAGCAGGCGAGTTGCGACAAGGCCATTGGCAAAGCGAACCTGAAGGATGGCGCGCCCGCTGTTGCGCTGGGTGTCACCGACGGCACACGGACGCTGCGGGATTTGACCTGCGCTTTGGCCGCCGATCCGTCCGCCCCGGTGCAGGTCACCGGATACGAAGCGCCCGGCCTGTTCGGCCGGACCCACACGCTAACCCTGTCCGGAACGACGCCTGCCAAGGTGAGCCTGAAGGAGCTTGAGAAGGGCAAGGGGCTGGTTGGCGTCGCGGTCGAGGCCGCCGGCAAGTCGGTGGACGTCCAGCCTGCTGTCTGGCAGTCGCTCATGGAGGACTGGCGGCGGCTTCCCCGTCTGCTCGACCCGAACAGCGAGGAAGCGACGAAGGCCGACATGGCCGCCGGGATCGAGGACGGGCGGCTCGTCTGTGCCACCACGGGGTACACCCACCCCAAGAACCAGTGGCCTCTGCCGGTGGTCGCCTCAGGGCCCTGGAGTCAGGACACGTCGAAGCTGGAGGCGTTGACCGCCGGCGGTCTGGTCCGCGTGGCCGGCACCGAACAGCGCAACGCCGGCTTTGGCAACACGCAGCAAGTCGTCAACATCGACCTTACCACCGAGGGGCGGAAAAGCTGGAACGCGGCGCGCGAGGCCTTCTGCTTCGGCGGCGTCCGGGCCGTGGTGACGAACTACACGGTGCCGGCCGCGCGCGACGGCGTGCAGGCATCCATGGTGACGGCGCAACTCTACGCCAAGGATGTTCCGGCTTGGGTCGCGGCTTCGCCCGTGGCGTCGATCCTGAACCTCTCGCTCGACACGCACGAGCCGACCGAGATCACGCAGGTTCTCTTCCAGACCGCCAAAGGTTGGGTGGATGGCGATCGGGTGACGGCTGGCGCGACCAAGGCGAAGCTCGGCAAATAGAGGATGTACAGGACGGGGGCAGCCCACCCGTCCTGTCCCTGCACGTACTGCAAGGAGAAGGCGGTGACACGTCTCAGGGTGATCCGCCGCGCCGCGCTGCTGGCGCTGTGCGTGGGTCTTGTCGCCTGCAACCATCAGACGACCGGGGCGCAACCCGTCGCTCCAAAGTCTCTGTTCGGCGGAATTCCCGCGGACGCTACCCGCGTCTCCCCCGAAACCTTCGCACCGACCGACCGCCCCACGTGGTTCTTCATATCGTCGGCCCTGTGCCGGTCGGCGATGTGCAACCCGTCCGGATGGACGATCCATCTCGCTCCGGGCCACCGTGCCGGCCGTTCGCTGTTCGCCGCGCCGCCTGAACCGATGCCGGAGCGCTGGTTCCTTCAGGACAACCGGCTCTGCCTTGCGGGTGCCTCCCATACGGAATGCCTGGAGTTCTGGAGCCAAGGCGGAACGGTCCTTGCCCGCAACGAAACGGACGGCGTCTTTCACGTCACCACCGCAGACGGCTCTTGATCACCGGGTACGAAGACACCGCGCGTTCCGCGCCTGCCCGGTTCAGAAAATTCCGCCACCGATGTCGTTTTACGGAGTTCCCCCATGCAGCGCATTTCCGGTCTGATCGCGGTGGCGGCAGGCGCCTTGGCGCTCACCGCCTGCCAGACCCACCAGAACGGCGCCACGCCGGCGACGGGGCCCACCCTCGCCCAAATGCTCGAACGCGCCGACGCCTCCACCCCCACGGCGGCACCATCCGCGCCAATGAAACCCGGAGAAACGCTCCTGGCGCAAACCGGTGAGGGATGGAAGGTGATTTATGCCGACATCCGGAATCCGGGAAAGCCGCCGTTTCGATACTGCGCGATGGATTGGACCTCCGGCGGTGCGGGTGGCGTCACCTTTCAGGTCAGCCAGGACAGCGGTCTGCGCGTAATTCTTGAGACAAACAAGCGGTCTTTCAGCGAGAAAGCCCCGCTTTTTGCCGGAACCATCCGCTTCAGCAACGGGATCACGATGCGGCAGCAGTTTCAGGCCGTGACCCAGCACGTTGCCTGGATCCCCCCGGGCAGCTTCGACGCATCCAGCCTGATGCGTCACCTCGGCAAATCGGCCAGTGTCTCGTTGAACGATAGCCGCGGCAGCATGCTCGACGTGCCGACGCGAACCGCCGGAGACGCGATCCAAGCCTTCAATCAGTGCACCCTGAAGCGACTGTGAGCACAGCCCGGCGGCTGCGGTCATCCGCGGAGAGGCGACATTCCTGAATCGCTTCGCCCTGATTCGCTCCGCGGATGAACGCGGCCCGGCGATGGTGTCATGTGGCACGTATGGGGTTCTGGATTGCCCGTTTCCGGTTTCATTGTCCGCGCGGACGGCTACTGCATAATGCGCAAGGTCCAGGTCAGAAATTCTCCAAAAACGACTTCAAAGATGTCAGGCCTTCCGAAGGCGCCTCACTGATGTCAATGAAGGGATGGTCAAATTCAGCGTTGTGATCTAATATTTGATATCTTCCGCAATCAAAATTTGCGAGAAGTTTCTTCACATCTCTCTTCGTCATATAGCACCTGTTCAACCGCGAGGTTCCGGATGTCCGGGTGAGCGAGCTGATGGGGCGCGCGCAGCACGGGCAGACCCGGAATCGCTACTACAAGGGCGCGCGGCTGGCGAAGCTGACCGAGGCGATCGCGTCGATCAACTACCGCCTCCACACGGCTATGGTCGACGGCCAGCTGTGCCTGGTGCTGCCGCCGGGCGCGTGAGTGGGGAAGCTTCCGCAGGTTCGGAGGACGCCCTCAGCGTGTGAACCGATCTTCCCTTCCCGGCACCGCACGAACGTGGTGCCCTCGGTAAGGAACGGAACGCATGACCGACACGATCGACACGGAGTGCATGATCCTCGTCGCCACGCTGAAGCGTGATGTGGAATCGCTGAAGAAGGTGAGTGAAGCAGCCGCTGATGCCATGCTGGCTGTCTATCGGACGGCGGTGCCGCTGGCGAAACACGAAGAGTCGCTCGAAGCAATGCTCGAGGGGTTGAATCAGGCGATGGACAAATCGCTCGAGCTGACCAAGGCGCTTCGTAGCCTGGCCCGTCGCGTGGAGAAGGATGAGATCAGCGGGCACGAGCTGGCGGAAATCCTCGCCCGCAAACACTATCTCGATCGCCGGGGCTACACATCCTGGACTTTCGCTCCGTTGGTGCCAGAACGCGATCCGGCGCCGGGCGATTAGCGAGATCGGTCACCCTTTGCCTTCGTGGACGATGCCGGACGCTACCCGCCGCGCTGATGGGGGACGCTCCCGAAAGCGTTGCCAACGGGCACTGGATCCACGGCCTCCTGCTCGAGGAGGAGGCCGGTTTCCACAATCGTCCGGGCGATGATCCCGACCGCTCCGGGGCGCCGGCTGAGCGCCGTCACGTCGCCCGCGCGCCCGGCACGCCCGAAGCGGCGCACGGTCGATACGTCCATCAGGTGCGGAACGACCGCAGTCCCGAGGCTGTCCTCCAGATGTCCGGCGATGCGCGCGCCGCCGGCGTCGACGTCGCCCCAATGGAACAGGCGGGGTGGCGTCGGGGCCGCGCGGAGCAGATGGCGCAGCGCCCGAATCACGGTGAGGCTCGGGAAACCCCCGGTGTAGACCACGCACACGTCCGCCTGCCGCGCCTCGCGCACCTTGCGGTGAAAGGACGTGAGGTTCTCGACCGTCAGAATCGAAAAAGGGCCTTCGCCGTTCCAGGACAGCCCGTCCAGCCATTCGCGCTGGACGGCCACGAAGGGCGGGGCCGTGCCGAGCAGCAGGCCGTTCTCCGGCGTGTTCCCGAAGCGGACGGCCACCGGACCGCTGAGGAAGACCGGGGCCGGGAAACGCGTCAGGCCGAAGCAGGCGAGGAGTTCGTCATCGCCCAGCCCCTCGTCCGTCTTCGGCGCGAGACCCGACGACAGGGCGGCCTCCGCGTCCTCGTTGTCGGCCTGGGCCACCGAGCGCAGCATCCGCACCAGCCCGGTCCGGTGCCGTTCGACGATCTTGCTGGCGTCGATCGGATGGGTCGGGAACACCCGCACGGAGAAGGTCCGCGGATCGACGCCCTCCGCCTCGCCGCGCGCCAGCGCCGCGAGGATCCGGAATCGCTGGTCGATGCCGGCCTCGTTCGAGGGCGCCTGCCCGAAGGCGCTGTCGCCGCGCGCCCAGCGCCCGCAGGCGCGCTCGGCGAGCCCGTCGAGCCAGCGGGCGTCGGCCGGCAGGAGCCGGCGGATCCGTTCGCCCAGGTCCCGGGCCTGCGCCGTCGCCCGCCGCACGCCGAGGAAGGCGGCGAGCGCCTCCAGATCGGCGAGCAGGACCTTGTCCATGAGGTGGGCGCGCTCGTGGTTGCCCATGCGGACCTCGACGGCGCCGGCCGCTTCCGCTGCGGCGAGCGCCTTGAGAAAGCGCGCCTCGTCCTGGCCGGTCGGCAGCCGCGCGTAGTCCGGCTTCTCCGCCACGGCCGCGCCGTCCCGGCGCCGGTCGCCCCGCCGCAGCAGGCGCCCCAGCAGATCGCGCGCCGGGCCGTCGAGGACCGCCGGTGGGCGGGACGCCGTCACCCGACGCCTCCCGAAGCGCCGACCGCGTGTTCCTTGAACGCCGCGAAGCCCAGCAGCCGCGGGTTCTCCGAGCGGAAGCGCTCCCGGGCCAGATCCTTGACGTGCTGCGTGTCGATCATCACCGAGGTGCCGATGCGGGAGATCGTCACGATCGTCTCCATGAGCTGCTCGAAGGTCGTCCGCTCCTTATCGGGCGCGGCGATCACCGTCTGCAGGCCGATGCTCCGGTTGAAGGCGAGCACCTCGTCGATCACCGCGGCGTTCATCTTGTTGAACGCCTCGTCGAACAGGGCCAGGGAAATTCCGCCGTCGAGCCCCTTGCGATCCGGATAGGCGGTCGCCGCGAGGGCGGCGCCGATCGCGACGTGGTAGGGAACCTGCAACTGGCCGCCGGACGCCGTGCCGATGCGCCGCGCCAGGTCCGTCTTGACCACGCCCTTGCTGTTCAGCATCTCGAGCCAAAACTCGAAATACCGGCGCGGGTCCTCGATGTCGCCGATGGCGGCGTCGGGGTCGGTGGCGATCTCCTGCAAGCGCTTGAGCGCCCGCGCGCTCTCCTCGTCCAGACCGTCGGCGTCCTTGGGGGCGGTGTTGAACAGCAGCATGTCGAAGGTCGGGTCGGACGACCGCTCGATGAGCGCGATCATGTCCCGGTAGCCCGGTGCCTCCTGGCGCGCGAAGCGGTACGTCAGACCATGGAACGAGCGCTTGCGCAACTGCCGGTTCAGCTCCTCGAGCAGCCCGCCCATCGCGTCGAACGCGCCGCGCATCTTGCCGACGAAATCCTCCTTGAAGGTCTCGATCGCCTCCAGCCGCGCCTGGGCGGCCTCGGCCTCCTTGCGCACGGGCTCGTTGTCGCGCAAGTTGGCCTCCTCCCCCGAGACCCACGCGGCGACCGCGTCGATCGTCGCCATCCGATCGTCGTCGGACGCGTCGCCCGCCGCGTCGTCGGCCAGGGGGGCCGCCGACACGCACGCCGGGCGCGGCAGGTCGGAGCGTCGGAGGTACTCCCGGACGGATTTGAGGAAGGCGTCCTCGGTGCCGGCGAGGCGCTTGTCGCTGCGGAACAGGACGTAGCCGTCCAAGCGCTCGAGGGCGGCCGGCAGCCACCGCGGGTCGTCGACCGGGTGCTTGATGAGCGCGAACTCCTCCTCCATCAGCACGCGGTCGAACTCGGGGCGCCCAGGGTCGCCTTCAGCGATCAGCACAGCCCTGCGCTCGACCGCCTGCGACGCGACCATCACGTGATCAGCGTAGGCGAGCAACCCTTCCACTTTGTCCCGCAGGTCCGCGATGGTTCGCTCAACCGCGCCGATGGCCTCGCGCATGCCCTGCAGGGCGCCCTTGATGCGTCCTTTCTCCGCCGTGGCCTCGCGGATGGCCTCCTCGGTCGCGGGAAGATCCGCCTTGGCGACGCGGATCACCTTGATCGGCGCTTGGTCCTGCGCAGCCTCGAGCAACTGCTGTCGCATTTCGGCGTCTGCACGGTCTTGCGCGACCCGATCGAACTCCGCCTCGCTGGCCGCGAGACCGGGCGCCGTGAGGCGCTCCAGCTCCGCCAACTCGTCCCGCGGGGCGCGCTCGGCGCTGCGCGGGCGCTCCAACGCGGTCCGCTGTTCGGTCAGGCTCGCCTCCGCGTCCCGACGGCTCTCCTCCACCGAGTCCAGCATGCCCTGGGTGTCGACCTTGCCGAGCAAGAACGGGACCGGCGCCCGCAGCTTGCGCACCGTCCGGCCACCCGCGGGCATCAGGTCCCGGATGATAGCGGCTTCCTCGCGGCGAAGCTCGGCCTCCGTATCGACCATCAGGATGAGGGGCTTCTTCGCCGATCCGCACGCGCCGTGGCCGGGCGCGTTCATCGTCGCGCATGGCGATCACCGGCACGATGCCGCGCTGCCCTCAGGTAACGGCGAAACCAGGGCGCGCTGTAGCCCTTGTCGCCGGCCAGCTGGCGCGGCCGAGTGCGGGGGCGACCGCGGCGCCCCGGCAGGCGGACCGCCTCCAGCGCCGCCACGGCAAAGGGCAGCTCATAGCGCTGGCCCGCGCTCAGCACGGCGGCCAGCGGCAGCCCGTTGGCATCGCTCACCAGATGGATCTTGGTGCCGAAGCCGCCGCGTGAGCGGCCGAGCGCATGGTCCTCGGGCTCATCCGCGCCCCCTTTTTTCCGCCTCCGGCGGCGGAGCGGCTGGCGCGCACGTTGGAGCCGTCGAGGCACCACAACTCAAGGTCAATGCGTCCGTCCTCGTCCAGGCGCAAACGCAGCCGGTCGAGGATGCAGTCGAACAGCCCCTCACGCCGCCAGCGCACAAAACGCTCGTAGACCGTTGCCCAAGGGCCGTAGCGCTCGGGGATGTCGCGCCATTGCGCGCCGGTGTTCAGCTTCCACAGCAGGCCGTTGACCACCTGCCGGTGATCGCGCCAACGCCCGCCACTCTTGGGACCAGAGCGCGGCATCAGATCCGCGATCTGCTCCCACTGCGCTTCGCTCAGCTCGTAGCGCCGCAGTCCGCTCGTTCCTTGGGCCATCCCAACCACCTCGGCCCAATCACCAACCTGTCAACTGGCCGTCAGACAGGACCTAGGGTCTGTTGACATTCATCGGGTTGCCAAGACGGTCGCTACGAGTTGGATGGCCGCCGCGAAACTGGTGTCGGTTTTGTCGTAGCGGGTGGCGATGCGGCGGAATTCCTTGATCTTACAGAAGAAGTTCTCGACCAAGTGCCGCC
>NZ_JBFUHT010000036.1:0-50505 GCF_056402275.1 Azospirillum sp. P4_B5 | reverse complement strand
TCGCAGAGCTGGCGCTCGTCGAGGCGGATCTCGCTCGGCCCGCCGTAGATGTCCATCTGGGTGATGGCTTGGCGCAGCGACTGGTAGGCCTTGGCCTTGAAGCTCATCCCCTGATCCAGGGGTGCGACCGAGAAACTCATCGTCTGCATGGCTGTTCCCGTCCCTGACTCTTCTTTCCCCTCGCGTGGGAGGGCCCCCGGCTGAAGGGGTCTGGGCCGCGGTTTCGTTGCCCCGGAGAAGGGAAGCGGCTTGGATTGGAGATACGGTATACCAGATACCACTAGCCCGCAAGCGATTATGTTCGCTCAGCGAACTGTTTCACGAACGCACTGGGAGCGTGGGGGGAATGTCGCGCTGGAGTTGCGGAGAGTTATGAGGGCAAGGCCTCACCGCGGCGGCGCGATGACCGCGACGGCTCCCGGCCGCACGCGGAAGCGCGCCGGGGTGTGGGTGGTGATGTCGCCGTCGGTGTTGACCGGGCGGCGGTGGCGGGTGGTGATCTCCACCTCCTGCCCGTACCAGGCGTGAACGTTCTTCCAGTGCCCGTGCCGGCCGCGCCGGAAGTCCGGGTACAGCAGGGGCCACTCCCACCAGCCGCGCAGGTCGATGCTGTAGACGTCCAGCTGCCCATCGTCGGGGGCGGCGTTCTCCTGAACGGTCATGCCGCCGCCGTAATGGCGCCCGTTGCCGACTCCGATCTGCACCGACTTGACGCGGTGCCGCGTCCCGTTGATGCGGATCTCGGCGCGGAAGGGCGCCATGCGCCGCGCCACGCGGAAGGCCGCCACGGCGTAGCCGAACACGCCCCAGCGCCGCTTCATCTCGCGCGTCAGTTCGCGGGCCAGTTCGACGCTGAGCCCGATGCTGGCGACGTTGAAGAAGGCCACGCCGTTGACCTCGCCCAGGTCGATTCGGCGGACCGGGCCGCTGACGGCCAGCTTCGCCGCCTCCCGCACATCCAGCGGGATTCCCAGCGTGCGCGCCAGATCGTTCGCCGTGCCCATCGGCAGGATGGCGAGCGGCAGGCCGGTGTCGGCCAGCGCCGGGGCGGCGGCGTTCATCGTGCCGTCGCCGCCCCCGATGATGACCATGTCCACCGAGTCGGCATGGTCACGAATCGCCTCGGCGATGTCCTCCCGTTCGCGGCACTCGGCGCGGATCAGGGTGACTCCCGCCTTCGCGGCCTCCTCCCGGATGTCGTCGAGCGCGCGCCGCCCCTGGCGGGCCTTCCCGTTGACGATCAGCAGCGCACGGCGTCGGTCGGCGCTCAGCGTCGGCCTCCCACCTCGTCGAGATGCTCCAGCAGGCTGGCCGGGTCCTCATAGACGCGGAAGGCGCCGGCCCGCTCCAGCTCGTCCTGCCCGTAGCCGCCGGACAGCAGCCCGATGCTGAGCGCGCGGGCGCGCCGCGCGGCCAGGATGTCCCACACGCTGTCGCCGACCACGATGGCCGACTCGATGGGCACGGCCAGCCGCTCCGCCGCGGCCAGGAACAGGTCAGGGTCGGGCTTGGCGTATTTCACCTGATCGCGCGTCACCACCGGTATCCTGTCGGGGTCGACGCCCAGAGCCTCAAGGCCGGAGCGCGCCGTCTCGATCCGCCCGCTGGTCGCGATGGCCCAGGGGATGCCCGCCGCCGTCAGGTGGGACAGCAGCTCCTGCGCGCCGGGCAGCGGGCGGACGCGCCCGGCCAGCCCGCGGAACGCCTCGGCATGGCGGCGGCGCAGCCGTTCCAGAAGCTCCGGGCTGATGGCGAGGCCGGTCTCGCGCAGCAGCATGTTGGCGAACAGGCCGCCGCTCATGCCGATCTTGCGGTGGATGCGCCAGACCGACAGCTCGATCCCTTCTTGGTCCAGCGCCTCCTGCCAGGCCAGCACATGCTGGTAGACGCTGTCGATCAGCGTTCCGTCGAGGTCGAACAGGAAAGCCGTGTTGATGCGGTCCATGGCGTGTGTCCCCAAGGCTGAATCCCGCTCCGGCGGAGCCGGCCCCAGTGAGTTGGTGCCGGGCCTGCTGCGCCGCAACGTCCCCCGGCGGCAATTCTGCGCCCCCTGCACCGAATGGGGCGCGGCGGAACTTCGGCGCCGGATTCGCGTCAAGCTCATGCTGCCCAACCGGCGGCGCGGCGCAACAGCGGGGAGCGGACGGCTTTGGCACAGCGAGAGGACGCGGACGGCAATCGGCGCTGGTCCATCGACCGGATCACGCTCGGCCTCTGGCTGCTCGGCCTGCTGGCCGCCTTGGCCGTCCTGTGGGGCCTCGGCGCCGCCTCGCCGGTGCTCATCCCGCTGGCCGGGGCTTTCTTCGTGGCGGTCGCCGTGGCGCCGGTCGGGCGCTGGGTGCGCGACCGGGTGCCGCCGCGGCTGGCCCTGCTCGGCCCGCTCGCCGCCATGCTGACGGTGCTGCTGGTGCTGGCCGTCTTCGCCGGCGGCCTGTGGTTCATCGGCCAGCGCGTGGCCGGCGAGGTGCCGCGCCACGGCGAGGAGCTGCAACGCCTGTGGGGGCAGGCGAACGGCTGGATCGACGGGCTGCGCGAACAGTTTCTCGGCGATTCGGACGGCGGCTCCGGCAGCGACGGAGGCGGCGGGGCGGAGGCGTTGTCCGGCCTCGTCGCGTCGGTGCTGACGGCGGCGCGGGAGGCCGTCTCGACGCTGGTCATCGTGCTGTTCCTCGCCCTGCTGATGCTGGTCGAGGCGCCGGTCTGGCGCGAGAAAATCGTGAAGACGCTGGGGCCGGAGCGCTGCGCCACCACCGTCACCGCGGTCACCGCCATCGCCCAGCAGTTCCGCCGCTTCCTGCTGGTCAGCACGACGCTGGGCCTGATCACCGGGGCGCTCTACATCGGCTGGCTGTCGCTGTTCGGGATCGACTTCCTGTTCCTGTGGGGCTTCCTGGCCTTCCTGCTGAACTACATACCGGTGATCGGGTCGGTGGGAGCGGCCACGCTGCCCGTGCTGATGGCGCTGGCCCAGGGCGGTTCGTCCACCGCCCTGATGGTCGCGGGCGGGCTGCTGGTGATCGAACAGGTGATGGGCAACTTCATCGGCCCGCGGCTGGAGGGCAAGCAGCTCGCCATCTCCCCGCTGGTGATCGTCAGTTCGCTGCTGCTGTGGAGTTGGCTGTGGGGGGCCGCCGGAACCGTGCTGGCGGTTCCGATGACCGTCCTGATCGCCATCGCGCTCAGCCACATCGACGCGCTGCGCCCCTTCGCCTTCGTGCTCAGCGACAAAAGCGACCGCCGCCGCTTCGAGGCGCGCACCCGGCCGGAATAACGCAGCGCTGTTTTCCGTTATTTTTCTGGCGCCCCCCTCTCTTGACAGGTTTCCCGGCCCTCCCCACGTCTCCGGGACCTGTGATCCGGGCCCCTCTGGCGACTTAGACGTGGTCGCGATGTCGGATCTCTTCACCTGCTCTTGCGCCGACGGGCGTGACCGCACTTGGAGGGACTGAATGCTCCCATGGACCCGCGATCCCCAGACCTCTCCAACACCCTCCACATCTTTCCGCCCCCCTCCGGACGACGCCGCCCGCCCCACGGACGACGCGCCGGGGCACGCCCGGACCATCCCGCAAACCACCGAGAGCACGAGCACCGCCATGGACCAGACCGAACGCCAGATCATTGACGACCTCTTCGCCAAGCTGCGTCAGGCCGAGGCCCAGTCCGGCCCGCGCGACCCGCAGGCCGAAGCCCACATCCGCGACACCATCGCCCGCCAGCCGGCGGCGCCCTACCTGATGGCGCAGGCCATCGTCATGCTGGAGCAGGCGCTGGCCGCCTCGCAGAACCAGAACCAGGAGCTGGAGCGCCAGCTTCAGGAGCGCCCGGCTGCGGCCGCGGGCGGCGGCGGCATCTTCGGCGGCCTGTTCGGTGGCGGCGCCAAGCCCGCCCCGGCCCCGCAGCAGCGCCCCGGCGGCTCGCCCGGCAACTCCCCTTGGGGCCAGGCGCCAGGCGCCGCCCCGGCCTATGGCGACCCTCGCGTCGCCGCCTACGCCCAGCAGCCCCAACGGGCCGGCGGCGGCTTCATGGCCGGCGCCATGCAGACCGCCATGGGCGTGGCCGGCGGCATGCTGATCGGCAGCGCGCTGTCCAGCGCCTTCTCCGGCGGCGGCGAGGCCATCGCCCAGGAGGCCCAGGGCGCCGTCGATCAGGTCGCCGAGGAACTCCCCAGCCAAGAGGATTCGTGGGGCGGCTTCGGCGGGGACGAGGAGGAATTCTGATCCCCGCGGGGACCGGCCGGGCGGCCTCCTCCCACCGCCCGGCCGGTTCCCGGCCTCTTTCCCCCTTCCCCCGAGCGGACCGGAAATGATCGTTCGCGGCCCCGTCTGCGACACTTTCCCGACGCCGGACCGCCCCGGCGCTCATCTCCTTGCTTTTTGCAGGCCGGCCAACCGTCCGTCTTGCCAGCATTTTCATGCGCATCTAGTTTCCTTCAAGAGAACAGCCCGTCGCTTCCCCGCCCGACCATGCAGGGGTGAAGCACAGGGCAAGGAAAAGCGGACACGCCGTACCACCGCACGGCGCGCGAACCTCTTCCGCGCGCAACGCCCGAGCTTTGCGTCACGGTGATCCCCGCTTTTCAAAAAGAAAAAATTTGGAGGAAACCGTGCAGCTGTTCGACCATCCCGATTTCGACGACCATGAGCAGGTGGTCTTCTGCTCCGACGCCGCGTCCGGCCTGCGCGCAATCATCGCCATCCACGACACCGCGCTCGGCCCGGCGCTGGGCGGTTGCCGCATGTGGCCCTACGCCAGCGACGAGGAGGCCCTGCGCGATGCGCTGCGCCTGTCTCGCGGCATGACCTACAAGTCGGCCCTGGCCGGCCTGCCGCTGGGCGGCGGCAAGTCGGTCATCATCGGCAACCCGCGCACCGACAAGAGCGAGGCGCTGCTGCGCGCCATGGGGCGCCACGTCGAGCGGCTGGGCGGACGCTACATCGTCGCCGAGGATTCCGGCACCGGGGTCCCCGACATCAAGACCATGGCGCTGGAGACCGCCCATGTCTCCGGCGTCGTCGAGAAGGCGACCGCAAGCGGCGGCACGCGCAGCGGCGACCCCTCCCCCTCAACCGCCTACGGCGTCTTCGTCGGGCTCCGCGCGGCGGTGCGCCATCGCCTGCACCGCACCGACCTGGAAGGGCTGACCGTCGCCATCCAAGGGGTGGGCAGCGTCGGCGGGCATCTCGCCCGCTATCTGGCCGAGGCCGGGGCGCGGCTGTGGGTCGCCGACATCGACGAGGCGCAGGCCCGCCGCGTGGCCGACCGCGTCGGCGCAACACCGGTGTCCGCCGACGCCGTCTTCGATCTGGAGGTGGACGTCTTCGCCCCCTGCGCGCTGGGCGCCGTTCTGAACGACGGCATAATCCCGCGGCTGACCTGCCCGGTCGTTGCGGGTGCTGCCAACAACCAGCTCGCCGAGGCCCGGCACGGGCAGGCGCTGGCCGACCGCGGCATCCTCTACGCCCCCGATTACGTCATCAACGCCGGCGGGGTGATCGACGTCCATTACGAGCGCGCCGGCTACGACCACAGCCGCGTGATGAGCCACATCGAGCGGATCGCCGACACGCTGACCGAGATCTTCGCCCGCGCCGACATGGAGCGCAAGCCGACCGCCGCCGTGGCCGACCGCATGGCCCGCCAGCGCGTGGGGCGCGCACGCTGAATCGGCCTTAACGCGCCGCGGCCAGCACGGGGAAGGCGTCCAGGATGCCGGTCAGCAGGATCTGGACGCCAACGCAGAACAGCAGGAAGGCGAACAGCCGCGTCAGCACGCGGGCGCGGGTGTGGCCGAGCAGAGCCACCAGCCGGTCGGCGGAACGGTAGGACAGCCAGATCAGCAGCGCGATGGCCAGCGCCGCCGCCGACACGCCGATGAAGAATTCGGCGAGCCCCTCGGTGCCTCTGGGGCGGGTGGCGCCGAGCGCGATGGCGACGGAGATGGTGCCGGGGCCGGTGGTGAAGGGGATGGTCAGGGGGAAGAAGGCCGATTCCCCGACATCGGATTCCCCGGCATCCTCCGCCGGTGCGGCCTGCTCCTGCTTGCGGGCCTCGTGGGCTTCCGGCGCGCTCAGCAGCGCCCAGGCGCGCTCCGCCACCACGAAGCCGCCGGCGATCCGCAGCGCCGCCAGCGAGATGCCGAAGAAGTTCAGCACATAGGACCCCGCCCACAGGGCCGTCAGCATGACGATGGCCGAATAGACGGCGACCAGCGTGGCGAGTTGCACCCGCTCGCCGTGGCTGCGCTCCGCCGTCACCTGGCTGAAGATCAGCGCCATGGCGATGGGGTTGACGATCGAGAACAGCGCCGTGAAGGCGAGAAGGAAGCTGTCGAACATGGGACGGGCCGGCCTGTGCCTTGGCGGTTCGCTGGGCTCACCGCCGTGGTACAGCGCGGCCCGTTCCTTGGCAAGGCGCCATGATTTGCGGATCCCATTGTTCAGGCAGGAAACGTCGTGCTTGCCGTTCGACCGGCAAGACGGCCACACTCCCCCCTAGCGGGGAAGGCTTCGAGACATAATGCCGGAGGGGTTGCGATGAGTCCGCGAACACGGCGGTGGGTTCTGGCTCTTGCGATGACCGGGCTGCTCCCGGTCCTGCCCGCGCGGGCGGAAACGCCAGCCCAGTTCCGGGCGGCGGTGTCGCAGATCGCCTACGCCGATCCGGGCGCAGGCAAGACGGTACCGATCCTGCTGCTCTACCCGACGCGCGATCCCGTCCAGCCGATCCGCCGGGGACCCTATCATCTGAATGTCGCCCCGGAGGGCGGACCGGCGCTGGATTCCGTGCCGCTGGTGATGATGACCCAGGGACCGGCGCGCAACGGGCTGGCGATGGTCAGCGTCGCCCTGTTCCTGGCGCGCCGCGGGATGATGACCGCCATCGTGACCCATCTCGGCGGCATGGAACCGGACGCGGACCCCAGGGCCGGCAAGGGCGACCGGATCGGCACCGTCCCGCTGTGGCCGGAACTGCCGCTGCAGCTCCGCGCAGCGCTGGACGCTGTGCTGGCCTCCTCGCCCATGGGCTTCCGGGTGGACCGGCAGCGCATCGGCGTGCTCGGCTACGCAGCCGGGGGCCATGCGGCGCTGGCGGCGGCGGGCGGGGTCGCCGATCCGGGGCGGCTGGCCCAGGTGTGCGCCACCCATCCGGACGATCGCAGCCTCTGCCCGGCGGGCGCCAAGACCACGGCCGCGGCCGCGCCGAAGCGGCTGGAGGCCGCCACCGATCCCCGCATCCGCTCGCTGCTGCTGATGGACCCGGTCGGCGCGCTGTTCGGGGACGGCGCGCTGTCCCGCGTCACCGTTCCGGTCCGGCTGTACGAGGCGGAGAAGGGCGACGAGAGCGGCGCCCTCCAGGTGGCGCGGGTGCGCGGCCTGCTGCCCCGGCCGCCGGAATACGACCTCGTGCCCGGCGCCGGCCACTACGCCTTCCTGACGCCGGTCCCGGCCAGCGCCGCCGCCCGCTTCGGCGCGACGGTGCAGGACCCGCCGGGCTTCGACCGCGCCGGCTTCCACGCGCGGCTGAACGACGAGGTCCTCGACTATTTCCGGCGGACGCTGAACGCCGCGCCCTGACCCACCGGGTCCGGAACGCCCCCAACACCTGCCAACCATCAAGAAAAACGGAAACGCACCATGACGACGATGACCCTGAAGGACGCCCTGGCCGAGATTCTGGACCCGCGGGACCGGACCGTGGTGGATGTCGGCTGTGGCGACGGGGCGCTGACCCGCCATTTCGCGGGACTCGGCGCCCGGGCCATCGGCATCGAGATCAGCGAGGGCCAGCTCGCCCGCGCCCGCAAGGCGGAGCCGGTGGCCGGCGCCGACTACCGCGTCGGCAAGGGGGAGGCGCTGCCGCTGGCCGACGCGTCGGTGGACGCCGTCGTTTACTCCAACAGCTTCCACCACCTGCCGCTGGCGGTCATGGCCGACGCGATGGCCGAGGCGGCGCGGGTCCTGAAGCCCGGCGGCACGCTGGTAGTGGTGGAGCCGATCGCCGAGGGCGCCTATTTCGAGGTCATCCTGCCCATCGAGGACGAGACGGAGGTGCGCGCCGCCGCCTACGACACGCTGAAGCATCCGCCGCTGCCGCTGCAGGCGGTGGACGAGACGGTCTACGGCACCGTGGTGCGCTACCGCGACGCCGATCATTACCTGACTCACGTCACCGCCGTGGACCCGGCGCGGCGCGAACGCCTGCCTCCGGTCGAGGCCGAGGTCCGCCGCCGCTTCGCCGCCAGCGGGCGGATCGACGCGGAGGGGATGACCGCCTTCGACCAGCCGATGCGGCGCATGGTCTTCAAGAAGCTGCCTTAAGCAGGACCCGCTTGGCAGCGATACGGCGGCGTGACAGCATGAGCGCCGCCGTTTGGTCACAGGCGCGCCATCGCGCGTCCGGGGCATAGTGGAGCGGCGTCACTCCATTCAAAGGTCGAAGACCATGCCCCGCCCCGCCCTGTCCCGATCCGGCTTGTCCGTCGCCGCCCTGATCCTTCCGGCAGCCTTGCTTCTGACCGGTTGCGGGGTGGTGGTCGCCACCGTGGACACGGCGGCCAGCGTCGCCGGGTCCGCGGTCAGCGTCGCCGGCGACGTGGTGTCGGCCACGGCCCATGTGGCGACCGCGCCCTTCCGCGGCGGCGACGAGAAAAAGGACGAATAACGCTCAGCGCCGGACGCTCAACTCCGGAACAGGCGGCGCCACCAGGGGCTCTGCCGCCGCGCCAGCTCGGTCACCAGGATGCGGCACTGGTCGCGCATCGCCTCGTAGGCAGCGACCTCGGCCTCGCGGTCGCGGCGCAGGCCGTCCAGCGTGCCGGTCAGCCGCTCCAGCCGCTTCTCCAACTCCGCGCCGGTTCGGCGCTCCCGCTCCAAGGCCGTTTGCGCCTCCTCGCTGCGGCGTTCCGCCGCCTCGATGCGCTGACGGAAACCGCGTTCCCGCGCCTCCGTGTCGGCGATCAGCCGTTCCACGAGGTCGCCGATGCGCTTGCGCTCCGCCTCCCGGTCGGCCTGGAGCCGGTCCAGAGCCACCGCGTGGGACAGGCGCAGGGCGGCGATCTCCGAATTCACCGCGGACAGCCGGTCCTCCGCGTCCTGAAGCGCACGGGCCATGCCCTGCTCGCGCGCCGAGGTTTCGGCGATCAGCGTCTCGACGAGTTGATTGATGCGGTCGCGCTCCGCGTCGCGATCGCCCTGGAGGGTCCCGACCTCCCCGGAGCGCGCCCGCTCCACCTGCCCGATGGCCTCGCGCCAGCGTTCGCGTTCGGAGGCGTGCTCGGCGATCACCCGCAGCCGCTCCGCCCGTTCGCTGTCCGCCGCGGCCTCGGCCTTGGCGATCTGTTCGCCCAGCGTGGCGACCTGATCGCCATAGACGCGCAGGAGTTGCGTGGTTTCCTCCGACGGCGCCTTTGCCGCGCGCTGACGGGTGGTCCGCTTGGCCGGCGCCGCGGGCGGAGGCGTCGTATCCTCGGCGTTGGAGAGCGGCATCATCTCGGTCATCGCGGCTTATCCTGACAGTCGGGCCTGCACCGCCACAGTAGCGCGTCCGGCGCGCCGCGCACAGGGACCTTTTTCCATAGGCCAGGACAGGGAGACAGCCCGGCAAAAGCGGAGCCGAGAATTCGTCCTGTATTTTCGCGGTTTTCACCGGCAAATTTCCCAAAATCATTTCTGTTAACGGGTTTTAAAACCGCTTTAACGCCGACTCCCGCCTCTCGCCAAGGTATTAACACCAACGATTGACAGTACGGATTTCGATTGGTTTTTTGAATGATGTTTGCAGGCGCGAAAAAGACTTTTCCTAAAAAGCAAATCAATCGCCCTGGCCGATCCGATTCTGCGGAGAACCCCATGCGTGCTGTCCTGGTTGAACCAAATCCGTTGATCGCCGACGCCCTCGGCCGTCAGCTCGGCATGGGGAAGATCCGCTACGATCGCCAGGACTGGGCCGGGCTGGAGGAGCTTCTGCAACAGCAGGGTGCCGACGGGCTGGGCTACGACGCCATCGTCCTGGGCAGCGTCGACGACCCGGCGCGCTGCGTGGCGGCGCTGCGGGCGCATCAGGTCGGGGCGGCGATCCTCTGCCTGCTCGACCGGCGCTGCGTGGCGACGACCGTGGAGTTGCTGCACGCCGGGGCCGACGACGTGCTGGTCAAGCCGGTGGTCAGCGCCGAGGTGCGGGCGCGCATCGAGGTGGCGCGGCGGCGCTCGCGCGGCCTGCTGAGCAACGCGGTGCGGGTGGGTCGGCTGACGGTGTTCCTCGACGGGCGCGACCCRGACGTCGATGGCGAGCGGCTGCGGCTGAGCCAGCGCGAGCACGCCATCCTCGGCGTGCTGGCCGCCCATCACCGCCGCGTCGTCTCCAAGGAGCACATCTACGACGAGGTCTACGGCCTGTCCGGCGCCGACCCGCTGGACAAGGTCATCGACGTCTACATCTGCAAGCTGCGCAAGAAGATCGCCGARGCCACCGGCGGCGCCCGCTACATCGAGACCGTCTACGGACGCGGCTACAAGTTCGAGGCCCCGCCCGARCATGAAGAGGCTGTTCCGGCCGCCGCACACGCCACCGCCGCCCGCCGCTTCCCGGCCATCCCCTTCGCCGCGTCCGGCCTGCACCCCAGCTGTCTCGTCGCCGCCGAGTGACGGCGCCTTAATTTCAAAGTCTCGCCTTACGCTCCGTTTCCGACATTTTGCCCCCAACACTTTGAAAGACGCCATGGCCGCGGCCCTTCGGGCACGCCGGCTGAGCCGCTGTGCGCGGTCGCCGCATTTCTATAAAATGCACGATTACTTTTAAAAGATGCCCATCTTTGAAAGACGAATGCGTCACCCTGGAAATGCTGCGGTTTTTTACTCCGGTTTAAACGGGGTCGGTCACAGTCGAATGGTCGGTTGCGCGCCCATAAGAACCAAGTGGGAAGGCCCGCGCACCCGGCCCCAGCGTCAGAAAGGCGCTCTGCATCTCGCGAATGGAGATACACATGGCCTCGATCATGACCAACACCTCGGCGATGACCGCGCTGCAGACGCTGCGCCGCGTGACCGACGATCTGGCGACCACCCAGGATCGCATCTCGACCGGTCTCAAGGTCAACAACGCCAAGGACAACGCCGCCTACTGGTCGATCGCCACGACCATGCGCGCCGACGTCGCCGGCTTCAAGGCGGTGAAGGAATCGCTGGAACTGGGTTCGGGCACGACCAACACCGCGTCGGTGGCGTCCAAGAACATCGTCGAGAACCTGCAGACGCTGAAGGCCCGCGTCATCGCCGGCCAGACCAACGGCGTCGACAAGTCGCTGATCCAGAACGACATCGACCAGCTCGTCAAGCTGGTGAAGGGCGCCGCCGCCGACGCCTCCTTCAACGGCGACAACCTGCTGCGCATCACCTACTCCAACGACGGCACGGCCAAGGACCAGAACGTTGACATCCTGGCGTCGCTGAGCCGCAGCGCCGGCACGGTCGATCCGAGCTACATCAGCTTCCAGCGCCAGGACATGCAGGTCACCTCGATCGTCGGCAAGGCCACGATCGAGCAGCAGGTGGACTCCACCAACGACCTGAAGGCCAGCGTCGGCATCGCCATCGGTGCGCCGGACACCACCTTCATCGACGGCCAGAACCTGGGCCTGGGCAACCTGACCCTGAACGTCACCAACGAGGCGGGCACCAAGACCGCCGTGACGGTGGACCTGTCGGGCATCGACTACACCACGGATCTGGCGACCACCCAGGGCCTGATCGAGACCGCGGTCAACGCGGCCCTGACCACGGCCGGCGGCGACTTCCAGGTGGCCTTCAACGGCGACAAGCTGGAATTCACCGACCAGGACCTGAACACCGATGGCAACTTCACCGCCAAGGTGGACAGCCTGTGGGTCGGCTCGAAGGAAAGCGACGCCTTCGGCGGCCTGGCCGACCTGACGCAGATCGACGTGACCTCCAACGCCACCAAGTCGCTCGAGGTCATCAACGGCCTGCTCGACAAGGCCATCGGCAAGGCCGCGGTGATCGGTTCCATCGAGAACCGCGTGTCGGTGCAGAACGACTTCGTGTCGAAGCTGACCGACTCGATGAACAAGGGCATCGGCTCCCTGGTGGACGCCGACATGAACGAGGAATCGAGCCGCCTGCAGGCCCTCCAGGTCCAGCAGCAGCTCGCCACCCAGGCGCTGTCGATCGCCAACCAGGGTCCGCAGAACATTCTCTCGCTGTTCCGCTAACCCGGTCCGGCCGGCGTCCCTCTCCCGACGGGGCGCCGGCCTCTTTTTCGTCTCACGTCCAGTCCCAGCCCCATTCCGGCGCCCCCGTGCGCGTTGCATAAGGTGCGACCATGAGCATCGCCGCCTACCAGCAGACGATGGCCGAGTGCGAAGACCCGCGCCGCATCGAATATCTGGTCTTCCTCCGCATCACCCTGGATCTGGAGGACAACCGCGACGCCGGCTGGCGGTCGGCGGCGCTGAAGGACGCGCTGTGGCGCAACCTGGAACTCTGGAACACGCTGCGCGCCGACCTTCTGGAGGACGGCAACGCGCTGCCCGAGGTGCTGCGCGCCGGGCTGGTCTCGCTGTCCTTCTCGGTGGCCCGGCAGACCACCCAGGTGCTGCGCGGCGAAGCCGACGCGGGCACGCTGATCGACATCAACCGGTCGGTCATGCGCGGCCTGCAGGGCGTGGCCCGCACGGAGGCCCCCGCTCCGATGGAGGCGTCCTATGGCGCTTAAGCTTCGCCTCAAGCCCTGCGAGCGTGTGGTCATCAACGGCTGCGTCGTGCAGAACGAGAACCGTCGCTACACGCTGACGGTCAGCAACTTCGCCCAGATCATCCGCGGCAGCGACATCATGCAGGAGGACGAGGCCGACACCCCGGTCCGCCGCGCCTATTTCGTGATCCAGAGTATGCTTCTGGACCCCCAGGCCGCGGAGCAGTACGGCAGCGTCGTCGCTGGCATGATGGCCAAGCTCTACACCGCCTTCATGCATCCGGAGATGCAGGACCGCATCATGCAGGCGATGCGCAACGTCAGCGACCGCGACTATTACAAGGCGCTGGCCTGCCTGCGGCCGGTGATGGCCTACGAGGACGGGCTGCTGAACGCGCAGCGCACCCCGCGGGACGAGCGTGCCCCCGAGACTCGCCCTCCCGAAGCCCGTATGGAGGCGTGACCGCCATGCCCGCACCCATCCAGGGGCTGACCGGCGGCGTATCCGGCGTCAACGGCGAGCGCGGCACCGCCAGCGCCGACCTGATCGCCGAAGCCCGCCAGCGCCAGGCCGACCGCTTGCGCGCCGCCCAGGCCGAAGCCGTCAAGGCCACCGAGGTGGTCGAGGAGACCCGCGCGTCGGCGGAATCCGACAACCGCCGCCAGCCCGACCCCMTCCCGCCCTACCGCGTCAACCTCGACCCCGGCACGGGCCGCCTGTCCACCGAGGTGCTCGACACCCACACCGGCGAGGTGATCCTGCGCATCCCGCCCTCCTACGCCGACCCGGCGGAGGAGAGCGGACGGCCGGCGGCCCCGGAGGTGAAGGCATGAGCACGCTCCAGGATTATCGCCAGATCGTCCGCAACCAGGACCGCTACGACGCGATGATCCGCTCGCGGCCCGACGTGAAGCGCAACATCGCCTATTTCGAGGCCAACATCGGCAAGATCTCCAGCGCCGAGGAACTGCTGAAGGACGACAAGCTCTACCGCTTCGTCATGGTGGCCTTCGACCTGGAAAGCCAGACCTACGCGCGCGCCCTCATCCGCAAGGTGCTGGACCAGGGGGTGAAGGACCCGGAGGCGCTGGCCAACCGCATGAACGACGCCAAGTTCAAGGAGATGGCCACCGTCCTGTCCTTCAAGGAGACGGGCGGCGCCACGCTGAAGGAGCCGGCGATCGTCAAGGCCATCGTCGACCGCTATGTCGACGTGTCGCTGGAGGTGAAGGCGGAGGAGAGCAACCCCGCCCTCCGTCTGGCGCTCTATTTCGACCGCAAGGCGCCGCGCATCACCAACTGGTATCAGGTGATGGCCGACCGCGCGCTGCAGAAGGTGGTCTTCACCGCGCTCGACATTCCCGAGCAGTCGGCGCTGGGCGACCTCGACCGGCTGGTCGACAAGCTGAAGAAGCGCTTCGACATCGCCGACTTCAAGGACCCGGCCAAGCTCGGGAAGTTCCTGGACCGCTTCTCGGCCATGTACGACCTGAAGAACGGCGGACCCGCGGGAGCCTCGACAAACCTCCCCTACATCGGGCCGATCAACAGCCGCGGACGCTCCTCGATCATCGCCATCGACCCGTCCATCACCATGTCGCTGCTGAACTTCCCGCGCTTCTGAGCGGCGGCGTTCCGGCAAGCCGAATTCCGGGAGACTGGCTGTGCAGCCGAGCCGACAGGCCAGGCCGCCGGGCGCGTGGCCGCACGTCGTGGCCCTGCTACCCGGCCCGGACGACCGGGACGAGGACACCGCCCGCGACTCCCTTCATATCCTGCCGATGACGATCCTGCCGCTGGAGACTCCGGGCCTGCGCCGGGCGCGGCTGATCAAGAATGTCCGGCTGCAGACGGTGGTGGAGCTGTTCAACGACGTCCACGCCGGCAGCGGGCAGGTGATGCCCAGCCAGTTGCCGCTGCATTTCGGCAACCGCTCGCCCGAGCTGGACCGCGACCTGCTGATGATCGGGCAGATCGCCCAGGCCGCCAGCTTCGACGTCTATTCCCTGCGCATCGAGCTGCGCCGCCTGAAGATCGCGGTGGACGAGCACGCCGCGCTCCGCCTGTCGCAGCGCCGCCGCGAGCAGCTGACCCGCTACATGCGCGTCTTCACCCGGCCGCTGATCGAAAGCGTCTACGGCAGCGACGACGTGCAGGTGCAGAATGTCGAGGACCTGATCCGCCTGTTCGCCGAACCCGATCTGGCGGAGGTGCGCCGCCGGCTGACCCTGATGGCCGACCGGCTGGACATCGCCATGGCCGACATCCCGGCCTTCCTGGAGGAGTACGGCGACATCTTCCTGTCGCTGGCCTATTTCAAGCAGTGCCTGGACGAGATCGTCCCCGACGTTCAGGCCTTCCTGGCCTGGATGGACGCGGTGCGCGGCTTCAGCGAGGTCCGCCGCGACGCCCGCCACGCCCGGATGCTCGACGAGGTGGGCCGCGACCTGACGGAGATCGCTGCCTCGATCACCGGGCGGTTCGAGAGCTTCGACAACCGCTCCAAGGACTTCTGGCGCAACATCAACGCCCAGAGCTTCCGCAGCATCCGCGACCTGATCACCAATCATCACGTCACCATCGGCGGCGTGCTGTGCGGGCTGGCGGTGAAGATGGCCCTGTGGAAGGCCCGTTTTGCCAGCGGCGGCGGCCCGGTGCGCCGCTTGGAGTTCATCCGCTCCGAAATCCTGCCGGGCCTGTCGCACATCCGCTCCCTGGAACGCTCGGCGCGGAGCGGGGGGCGGTAGGCCCCCCAATCTCCCAATTTTCTGGCTTCCTACCGGCGCCGTGCGGCGAGCTGGAGGACGGTGGCCGCCGCGGCGACGGCGATGCCCAGGCCGGTCACCGCGGTCCAGCCTCCGGCGTTCCAGGCCAGCGTCGCGGCACTCGACCCCAGCGCGCCGCCCAGGAACATGCCGCCCATGAAGATGGTGTTCAGCCGGGCGCGGGCTTCGGGGCGCAGGGCGTAGACGATGTGCTGGTTCGACACCAGGGCCGCCTGAACCGCGAAGTCGAGCAGGATCACCCCGGCGACCAGACCGGCGACCGACGTCCACAGCCCGAACAGCAGCCAGGAGGCGAGCGTCAGCAGCGTGCCCAGCAGGATCACCCGGTGCGGCCCGCTGCGGTCGGCGATCCGCCCGGCCATCGGGGCGGCCAGGATGCCGACCGCGCCGACGATGCCGAACAGCCCCGCGGCGTCGGCGCCCAGGCCGAAGCGCGGCTCGGCCAGACGCAGCGCGAGGATGGTCCAGAAGGTGGTGAAGGCGGCGAACAGCAGCCCCTGGGTGACCGCGGCCAGCCGCAGGGCCGGGAACTCCCGCCACAGATGGACCAGCGAACGCATCAGCGCCGGGTAGCGCAGGCCGGCGTTGGGCGATGTGGCGTTCGGGTGGCTGCGCGGCAGCATGACGGCCATCAGCGCGGCTGCAGCCAGCGCCAGCGGTACGGCCAGCCAGAACATGGCGCGCCAGCCCTCGTGCGTGCCGACGAAGCCGGCCAGCGTGCGGCTGAGCAGGATGCCGGTCAGCACCCCCGACATGACGGTTCCCACCGCCGCCCCGCGCCGCTGCGGCGAGGCGAGATGCGCGGCGAAGGGAACGATCTGCTGCGCCACCGTCGCCGAGACGCCGAGCAGCAGCGAGGCGGCGACCAGCAGGGCGGGACCCTGCGCCAGCGCCGTCGCGACCAGCGCCGAGGCGAGCAGCAGGAACTGCCCGACGATCAGCCGCCGCCGCTCCACCAGATCGCCCAGCGGCACCAACAGCAGCAGGCCGGCGGCGTAGCCGAGCTGCGTGGCGGTCGGGATCATGCCGGTCAGCGGGCCGGGCAGGTCGCCTTCGATCAGGCCCAGCATGGGCTGGTTGTAGTAGATGTTCGCGACGGCCAGCCCCGCGGCGGTCGCCATGGCGAAGGTCAGCCCGCGCCCGAGGCGGGTCTGCTCCGGTGCGTGGGCTGATGTGTGGGGCATTGTGTCGGTGATGCTCATGACAGGGGGTCCTTTTGCAACATTCCCTCTCCCCTCTGGGGAGAGGGTTAGGGTGAGGGGGTTGCGCGCGTTGGTACGTTCGGCACAAGCGCAACCCCCTCACCGGCCCTCCGGGCCACCCTCTCCCCAGAGGGGAGAGGGCTATGTGAGGCCCAAGGCGATGATCTCTGAAACAGACCCTATCGCACTTTCATAATCCGCATCAGTCATGCAGAATGAACGGCCTGTACATCGAAATGTGAAGCAATGGACCTCGCCGGATTCGCCGTTCTGGTGGAAGCCGCCCAGGCCGGCAGCCTCGCCGGGGCGGCGCGGCGGCTGGGCATCTCGCCGCTGATGGCGACCCGGCGGCTGGCCGCGCTGGAGGAGGCCATGGGCGCGCGGCTGATGCAGCGGACCACCCGCTCCCTCGCGCTGACGCCGGAGGGGGAGGCGATGCTGCCCTTCGCCCAGGCGATGCTGGAGAACGAGGCGGCGGCGCGGGCCAGCGTCCGGCCGTCCTCCGCCGGGGCGTCGGGGCTGCTGCGGCTGACCGCCTCCGCCGCCTTCGGGCGCAAGATCGTGGTGCCGGTGGTCGCGGACTTCCTGAAGGACAACCCGCAGGTCTCGGTCGATCTGCTGCTGACCGACACGGTGGTGGACATCGTCGGGCAAGGGATCGACCTCGCCATCCGCATCGCGCGTCTGAAGGACAGCGCGCTGATCGCGCGTCGGCTGGCCGACAACCCGCGGGGGCTCTACGCCACGCCCGGCTATCTGGCGGATCGCGGCACGCCCGCCGCCGTCGCGGATCTGGCGGAGCACGAGTGCCTGTGCTTGTCCGGCACGACCCACTGGAGCTTCGCGGGCGACGGGCGGGAGCGGCGAATCCGGGTGCGCGGCCGCTTCACCGCCAACTCCATCGAGGGCTTGCGGGACATCTGCCTCGCCGGGCTCGGCATCGCCGTCCTGTCGGAGTGGGACGTGCGGGAGGAGGTGGCGCGCGGCGCGCTGGTGGCGCTCACCCTGTCCGACGGGGCGTTGGAGCCGCTGGCGGTGTGGGGCGTCCACCCCTCGGCGCGCTTCGTGCCGCCGAAGCTGCGGCTGTTCATGGACGCGCTGGCGAAAGCGCTGCGCTGAACCGGGTCAGAGCCGGACGGCCGGGCGGTCCGCCGGCTGGGTGGCGTGCAGCTCGTAGAGCTTTGCCAGGATTTGCGGAGCGGGCTGCTCCGGCTTGGCCGCCGGCGTGTCCGCCGTGGCATCGCTGCCCGGCGACTTGCGGGCGAGCGCTTCCGCCAGCACGGCGGGGGATGGGCGATGGTCCGCCGGAGGCTCCTGCGCCGGGCCGGCGAGGAAGGGCAGGGGCGGGGCGCTGGACGGCGTGTCCTTCGCCGGAGCCTTCGTCTCGTCCGCGCCGCCCTCCGCCAGCGCGACGAGGTGGCCCAGTGGGTCGTCGCCGGTCACCCCCTCGAAGGCGGCCATGGCGGCGCTGCCCAGCAGGCCGATGGGGCCGCCGAACAGGAAGCCGCCGGCCAGCCGCGCCGGCAAGCCGATCTCGTCGCCGGTGGCGTGGCGGTAGACCTGCGACACCCCCGGCAGGTGTTGGAGGGGATTCACCGCGTCCAGCAGGTCCCCGAAATCCAGGCTGAGGTCGGTCGCCTCCTGTTTCGCTGTGGCCTTCACGGCGTCCCGTGCGGCGGTGGTCGGGGCAAGCGCGCGGGCGGCGAGCGCGGTGGCGTTGGTCATGGGACGACTCCGGTGGGGGCGGCGAGAATGCGGTCGAGGAAACGGAAGGAGTCGAGGGACGGCGTGGCGTCGTCCTTGCCCTGGCGCAGGAACTCCTCCAGCGCCGGGTTCAGCGCGACGGCGTCGTCCACCTCCGCGTCGGTGCCGGCCTTGTAGGCGCCGATCCGCACCAGCTCCCGCATGTTGTCGTAGGTGGCGGCGAGGCTGCGGGCGCGGCGCAGCAGGGCGTTCTGCTCCGCCGTGTGGCAGCCGGGCAGCAGGCGCGACACGCTGCGCAGCACGTTCACGGCGGGGTAGCGCCCCTGCTCGGCGATGCGACGGTCCAGAACGACGTGCCCGTCCAGGATGCCGCGCACCGCGTCGGCGATCGGCTCGTCATGATCGTCGCCGTCCACCAGGACGGTGAAGATGCCGGTGATGTCGCCCTGGCCATCCTGCCCCGGCCCGGCGCGCTCCATCAGCTTGGGCAGTTCGGCGAAGACGCTGGGCGGGTAGCTCTTGGCGGTCGGCGGCTCCCCGGCGGCCAGCCCGATCTCGCGCTGGGCCATGGCGAAGCGGGTCACGCTGTCGATCAGGCAGAGGACGTGCAGGCCGCGGTCGCGCAACTCCTCCGCCACGGTCAGGCAGAGATGGGCGGCCTGCCGGCGCATCAGCGGCGGCTCGTCCGAGGTGGCGACCACGACGACGGAGCGGGCGAGGCCGTCGGCGCCGAGATCGTCCTGGATGAACTCCTGCACCTCGCGCCCGCGCTCGCCCACCAGGCCGATCACGATGGCGTCGGCCCCGGCGTGGCGGGCGACCATCGACAGCAGGGTGGATTTGCCGACGCCGGACCCGGCGAAGACGCCCATGCGCTGGCCGCGGCAAATGGGGGTGAAGACATCGATGGCGCGCACGCCGGTGTCCATCTTCGCCCCCACCCGGCGGCGCGCGTAGGCCGGCGGCGGTGCCGCGCGCAGCGAGCGGGCGTGATGGCCGTTGCGCAAGGGGCCGCGCCCGTCGATCGGCTCTCCCAGCGCGTTGACGACGCGGCCCAGCCAGCCGGGGCCGGGACGCAGCGTGAAGGCGGTGTCGTCGGTGACGGCGCTGCCGCCCTCCGCCACGCCGTCGAGATTGTCGAAGGCCATCAGCAGCGTGCGGCCCTGGCGGAAGCCGATGGTCTCGCAGAGCAGGCGCTGGCCGCGCGCCGTCTCCGCCCAGCATTTGTCGCCCACCGCCAGGACGCGGCGCAGCCCCTCCACCTCCAGCGTCATGCCGGCGGCACTGCGGATCTCGCCGCGCCAGGAGCGGGTCGGCATCCGCTCGATCTCGGATAGAAGGTTGGAAAGCACGCGCATCGCCGGGACGTCTCCGCCGTGTCGGAATGCGGTGATCCTGACACGAGGATTTTAAATCCGGTTTTAAACGCCGGGAGTCATCTTGGCCCTGCCTTGCCTTCCGGCTTTGCGATAGGGCCGTTCCAATGGATTTTAGCAACATTTCGGTGTTTCGGCTGACCGGCGCGCGCCTCGATTACTTGGCGGAGCGGCAGAAGCTGATCGCCGCCAACGTCGTGAACGCTAACACGCCCGGCTATCAGCCGAAGGACCTGAAGCCCTTCGCGGCGCTGATGGACGGTCCGCAGACGGTGGCGCCCGCGCTCACCTCGCCGATGCACCTGACGGGCTTCAACCCGTCCGGCGCGGTGCAGGAGGCGCGCAAGCCCGAGCAGTGGGAAACCACACCGGACGGCAATGCCGTGTCGCTGGAGCAGGAGATGACCAAGGGCAGCGAGACGCGCGACGCCTTTGCCCTGACCGCTGGTCTGTTTCAGCGCAACCTGCAAATCCTGCGCGCCGCCTGGCGCGCCGGCTGACGACTTCGGAGTCCCCTCCCATGCTCACCGATCCCCTGGCCGCGACGATGCGGATCGCCAGTTCGGGCCTGCAGGCGCAGGGCACCCGGCTGCGCGTGGTCGCCGAGAACATCGCCAATTCCGATTCCACCGCCATGACGGCGGGCGGCGATCCCTACCGCCGCAAGACCGTGTCCTTCGCCACCACGATGGACCGCGCCGCCGGGTCGGAGATCGTGAAGGTCAAGCAGATCGGGCGCGACCGCAGCGACTTCCAGCTCGTCTACGAGCCCTCGCACCCCGCCGCCGACGAGAAGGGCTACGTCAAGCGTCCGAACGTCCAGCCGTTGATCGAGATGATGGACATGCGCGAGGCCAGCCGCTCCTTCGAGGCGAGCGTCAACGTGATCGAACAGTCGCGGACCATGATGAGCCGCATGATCGACCTTCTGCGCGGCTGAGGAGATTAGAGCATGATCGAACCCATCGGCCGCGCCGCCGCCGCCTACGGCCTCCACCGCGCGCCCCTGGCCCAGCCGGCGCCCGCCGCCTCGCTCGCCACGCCTTCCGCGGCGGCTGCTGTGGCGTCGCCGTCCAGCGCGACGTCGGCGTCGGCGGAGAGTAGCTTCGGCGCCTTCCTCGACCGTCAGGTGTCGCAGGCGGTGGAGACGCTGAACGAGGGCGAGCGCATGTCCGTCGCCGCCGTCGCCGGCAAGGCCGGCACGCACGAGGTCGTGCGTTCCGTGCTCGCCGCCGAGATGACCGTGCAGACGGTCGTGTCGATCCGCGACCGCATGGTGCAGGCCTATCAGGACGTCATGCGGATGGCGATTTGAGCGCGTGTGTTGGGACGCATTGCCCCCTCCCTAACCCTCCCCCGCTAACGCAGGGGAGGGGATTTAAGTCCCTCTCCTGCGAAGCGGGGGAGGGAAGGGGCCCGCGGCGAAGCCGTGGGAAGGGTGGGGGCAACACCGGAGAACCCCCATGAACGAAGCCGACGTGCTGGAAGTCCTGCGCACGGGCATCTGGACGATGCTGCTGATCGCCGCGCCGCCGCTGGTCATCGCGGTGCTGGTGGGCGTGGCGATCTCGCTGGTCCAGGCGCTGACCCAGGTGCAGGAGATGACGCTCACCTTCGTGCCGAAGATCGTCGCCATCCTGGTCACCACCGTGCTGGCGCTGCCCTTCATGTACGGCGCCCTGACCACCTACGCCGACCGGCTGGGCAGCCTGATCGTCTCGGTGCGGTGACATGCGCCGGCTGGCCGGACTGGCGGCACTGCTCCTGGCCGGGACCGCAACCGCCGCGGAGGTGAAGCCGCCCGCCGCGCAGATCGGGACATGGTCCACCGCCCTCTACGCGCCACGCGCCGTCCCCTCCCGCAGCCTGCCGCCGGAAGCCGCCTGCATCGACGCCATCCTGGCGGCGGAGCGCGAGGCGGGGGTGACCGACCACATGCTGCTCGCCATGGGTTTCACCGAGGCCGGGCGGATGACCGCCGACCGGCTGTTCACCGTCTGGCCCTGGACCGTCAACACCGAGGGCGCCTCCAGCTATTTCCAAACGCGGGAGGAGGCCATCGCCTTCGTGCGCGCCGCGCAGGCGCGGGGCACGCGCTCCATCGATGTGGGCTGCCTTCAGGTGAACCTGAAATGGCACCCTGACGCCTTTCCCGACCTGGAGACCGCCTTCGACCCGCGCGCCAACGCCCGCTATGCCGCGCGCTTCCTGGGCGACCTGCACCGCGCGCAGGGATCGCTGGACGCCGCCATCGCCCGCTACCACTCCGCCCAGTCGGAGCGCGGGGCGGCCTACCGCGAGCGGGTCGGCGGCAACCGGCGCTGGGTGGCCGGCGCCATGGATTACCTGAAGACGCTGGCCGCCGGTCCCCAAGCGGCCGCTTCCCAAGCCGCCCCCGGCGCGTTGCCCGCCTGGGGCAAGGCCGAGCTTGGCCGCCTGTCCTTCCTGTCCAGCCTCTACGCCAACGCGGCGGCGAAACCCCTTCTGCCGGGCGCGGACTGACCCCGACGTAAAAGCCGGTTTTACCGCGGGGCGCTAGCGTACCAACGGTGCCGCACCCTGGAGTTCCCGCATGGCTTTCACGGACACCCTTCGGAACCGGATGACCAGCCTCGGCGATGCCGGGCTGGCGAACCGCGACGTGCTGTTCGCGCTGGCCATCGTGCTGGTGCTGGCCGTGCTGTTCCTGCCGGTGCCGACCTGGTTCCTCGACCTCGGGCTGGCGCTGTCGCTGGCGGTCAGCGTGCTGATCCTGATGGTCTCGCTGTGGATCTCCCGGCCGCTGGACTTCTCATCCTTCCCGACCGTGCTGCTGGTCGTCACGGTGCTGCGGCTGGCGCTGAACATCGCCTCGACCCGCCTGATCCTCAGCCACGGCCACACCGGCCCGTCCGCCGCCGGCCATGTGATCGAAGGCTTCAGCCAGTTCATCATGGGCGGCAACTTCGTGATCGGCGTGGTGATCTTCGCCATCCTGATCGTCATCAACTTCGTGGTCATCACCAAGGGCGCCTCCCGCATCGCAGAGGTCGGCGCGCGTTTCACGCTGGACGCCATTCCCGGCAAGCAGATGGCCATCGACGCCGACCTCTCCGCCGGCATGATCGACGACGTCGAGGCCCGCCGCCGCCGCAAGGAGCTGGAAGACGAGAGCACCTTCTTCGGCGCCATGGACGGCGCGTCGAAGTTCGTGCGCGGCGACGCGGTGGCCGGGCTGGTCGTCACCGCCATCAACGTGCTGGGCGGCATGGCCATCGGCATGGCGCAGCAGGGCATGTCCTTCGAATCCGCGGCGTCGGTCTACACCATCCTGACGGTCGGCGACGGTCTGGCGACGCAGATCCCGGCGCTGGTCGTCTCGCTGGCCGCCGGCCTGCTGGTGACCAAGGGCGGCAACGTCGGCTCCGCCGATCAGGCGGTGCTCGCCCAGCTCGGCGGCTACCCCAAGGCGCTGATGGTGGCGGGCGGGCTGCTCTGCACGCTGGGCGTGACGCCGGGCCTGCCGGCCGCCCCCTTCGTCCTGCTCGGCGGCGGCTTTGGCGCGGCGGGCTGGTACGCGATGCGCGGCAAGATGCGCCGCGCGGCCCTCGCCCGGCTGGAGGAAAGCCGCAAGGCCCCCACGGCCGCCGCCGAGGAGTCGGTGGAGGACATGCTGAAGGTGGACGAGGTGAAGGTGGAGGTCGGCAACCACCTCGTCCCGCTGATCCTCAACAAGAACGGCCCGCTGACCGGCAAGGTGAAGACGCTTCGCAAGCGCTTCGCCAAGGAGTTCGGCTTCATCCTGCCGTCGGTGCGCATCAAGGACAGCAGCTTCCTGCCGCCCAAGGGCTACGTCGTCAGCGTCATGGGCGTCGAGGTGGCGAGCGGCGAGGTGCGGCCCAAGCAGCTTCTCGCCATCGACCCGTCCGGCGGGGCGGCCCCCGACCTGCCCGGCGAGGCGACGCGGGAGCCGACCTTCAACCTCCAGGCCCGCTGGATCGATCCGGCCCGGCACGAGGAGGCCATCGCCAAGGGCTACACGGTGGTCGACCCGGAAAGCGTCATCACCACCCACCTGACCGAGGTCATCAAGGACCATCTCTCGACCCTGCTGACCTTCGCCGCCATGCAGAAGCTGCTGGACGGGCTGGGGCGGGAGTACCAGAAGCTGATCTCCGACATGGTGCCCTCGCGCATCACGCTGGTGGTGGTGCAGCGCGTGCTCCAGGCGCTGCTGGCGGAGCGGGTGTCGATCCGCAACCTGCCGGCCATCGTCGAGGCCATCGCCGAGGCGGTGAACTGGACGCGCAACATCACGCTGGTCACCGAGCATGTGCGGGCGCGGCTGGGCCAGCAGATCTGCCAGTCGCTGACAGCACCCGACGGCTTCGTCCCGGTCATCGTCCTGACCCCGCGCTGGGAGCAGGCGCTCCAGCAGAGCGTCGTTGCCGAGGGCGAGGACCGCCGCTTCGCCATGCCGCCGACCCAGGTGCAGGAGTTCCTGACCGCGCTGCGCATCACCATCCAGAAGCACGCCACGCCGCAGGTCTGGCCGGCGCTGCTGGTCGGGGCGGAGGTGCGGCCCTTCGTCCGCTCCCTGCTGGAGCGGGTCAGCCCGATGACCCCGGTCATCAGTCACGCCGAGCTGCACCGCAAGGTGTCCGTCAAGACGATCGACCAGGTGTGAAGGAACGGTGATGGACACGCTCGCCGACCTGCTCAGCCTGGAGGTCTACCGCGCCTTTCTGGTCTTCGCCCGCGTCGCCGCGGCGGTCAGCCTGCTGCCGGGCTTCGGGGAGCTGGCGGTGCCGCCGCGGGTGCGGCTGTGCATCGCGATCCCGGTGGCGCTGGCGCTGACCCCGACGGTGCCCGGCCTGCCCGACCGCCTGCCGCCCGACGCCGCGGTGATTCTGGAACAGCTCTTCGCGGAGACGGTGGCCGGCGCCTTCCTCGGGCTGGGAGCCAAGCTGTTCCTGGCCTCGCTCCAGGTCGCCGGCAACATCGCCGCCCAGGCGATGGGCCTCGCCAACCCCTTCGGCACCGACGCGGCGGGGTTCGAGAGCGGGTCGATCCTGTCGGGAACGCTGGTCATTTCGGGGCTGGCGCTGCTGTTCGCGCTCGATCTGCATTACCTGATGATCGACGCGCTGGTGCGCTCCTACGGAAGCTGGCCGGCGGCGACGCTGCCCGATCCCGGCATGGTGGCGGGGCGCTACGCCCAGCTCGTCGGCGTCACCTTCCGGCTGGGCGTTCAGATGGCCGCACCCTTCCTGGTCTTCGGCATGATCGCCAACATGGCGCTGGCCCTGGTCAACCGGGTGATGCCCTCCATGCCCGTCTATTTCGTCGCCACCCCGGCGATGGTCGGCGGCGGGATGCTGGTCTTCCTGGTGACGGCGGGCGCCATGGTCACCGCCGCGCTGGCGGCGCTGGCCGGCTGGCTCGGCGGGCGGTGAGGGGGCGGCGATGTCCGACGGTCAGGACGAGGAACAGAAAACCGAGGAGCCGACCGAGAAACGGCTGCGCGAGGCGATGGACAAGGGCGACGTCCCCCGCGCCCGCGACGTCGGTCTGGCCGCCACCATGGCCGCGGCCTGGCTGATCGCCGCGGCGGGCGGGCCGCTCGCCGCTTCCCGCATCGCCGAGGTGCTGCTGCCGCTGATCGAGAACCCAAACGACATCCGGCTCGACGGCGGCCCCTACGACGTGATGAACAGCCTGCGCTGGCTGATCGGCGGGGTGGCGGTGGCGATGCTGCCGGTGCTGGGCCTGCTGGTCGGCGGGGCGGTGGTGTCGGCGGTGGGGCAGGGGCCGCTTCTGGCCGCCAGCGACCGCATCCGGCCCAAGCTGTCGCATTTGTCGCCGCTCAGCGGCTGGCGGCGCATCTTTGCGCGCCACGCGCTGGTCGAATTCGTGAAGAGTCTCGTGAAACTGGCGATCATCGCCTGCGCCGTCTGGTTCGCCGTGGCGCCCTACATCGATTGGACGGAGGGGATCGTGGGGATGGACGTTGCGGCGCTTCCCGACCTGCTGCGGGACCTGACCCTGCGGCTGCTGCTGGCCGTCCTCCTGGCGACGGTGGTGATGGCCGCCGTGGACGTGCTGTGGAACCGGCTGGAATGGCGCCGCCGCCTGCGCATGACCTTCCAGGAGTTGAAAGACGAGTTCAAGCAGACCGAGGGCGATCCGCATCTGAAGGCGAAGCTGCGCGAGATCCGGCGCGACCGCTCGAAGCGCCGCATGATGGCGAACGTGCCGCGCGCCACCGTGGTCATCGCCAACCCGACCCATTTCGCGGTGGCCCTGGAATACGACCGCGCCAAGATGCCGGCGCCGGTCTGCCTCGCCAAGGGGGCCGACCTCGTGGCGCTGCGCATCCGCGCGGTGGCCGAGGAGAACGGCGTGCCGGTGATCGAGAACCCGCCGCTGGCCCGTGCCCTCTACGCCGCGTCGGAGGTCGACGCGGTGATCCCGCTCCAGCATTACCAGGCGGTGGCCGAGGTGATGATGTATGTGCTGCGCCTGAAGAACGGAGGGGCGGCGCAGCCGGCGCAACGGGCATAACAGGGCGGGCGCCGGATGGTTTGGAATTCAGCTTAATGTCTTCTCAACGGGTTTGGCGGTAGACGAAGGAACTCTCCACCTTCCGCGACGCATCACGGCAATGAGCGACGGCGACGACCTGTTCGAGATGTACCGCTCCGACCGCGCGGCCTCCGGCGCGCTGAAGGGGGAGGCGCTGGCCACCGCGCTGGCCGACAATGTGCGGCGCAGCTTCGCCGAGATGGACCGGCTGATCCCGGAGGTGACCCAGGCGCTCGCCCAGGCCCGCTACACGCTGCGCCTGGCCCCTGCGGTGGTGGACCGTGGCAGCTACCTTCAGCACGACCGCTCGTCCGAAAGTTTCCGCGATTACCTGCGCCTGTGGAGCCACCGCCGCGCCGAGGCGGGCAGCGGCGGGATGCATTGGGAAGCGAAGATCCTGGTCACCGACAGCCGCCGCCGCACGGCGGAACTCGGGCTGGGCGTGGCCGTCGAGTGGCCGACCGCGGACCGCGCGGCCGATTGCGCCTTCGTGGAGTTCTGGACGACCGGCCAGGGGGTGAACCTCCCCTCCGAGGGCCGCAACTTCCAGCGTGCCCTGGTCGCCTGCCTGCGGCGGCTGGAAGAGGCGGGGGAGATCACACCCGCTGGGAAGCGCTAACCGCGGCAACCGGGCGGCTGTCACCTTTCTTCACCGTTCGAACCCTCACCGCTCGAACTTCGTCGCCATGATGATCGACGAGGTCGTCCGCTCGATGCCGTCGATGGCGCCGATGCGGTCGATCAGCGCGTCCATCTCCTCCATCGTTCCGGTCCGCACCACCGCGATCAGGTCGTGCGCGCCGCTGATGGCGTGGAGCGCCCGCACCTCCGGAATCCGCTTCAGCGCCTGGACCACCGCGGCGGTCAGCTTGGGCGACAGGTTGATGGAGACATGGGCACGGATCATCCGGCGTGCCGTCTCGTCCGACAGCCGCACCGTGTAGCCGGCGATCACCCCGCGCTCCTCCAGCCGCTGGATGCGGCTCTGCACCGTGCTGCGCGACACGCGCAGGCGGCGGGCCAGCGCGGCGGTGGGCTCCCGCGCGTTGTCCTGAAGCGCGTCGAGGAGATGCTGATCCAGCTCGTCCATCATATCGCTGGCCTTTCCGTCAATCCGCCGATCAATATCAGGCGTTTCGGCACCCTGCACCCTGCACATCGACAGGCCGTCCGGTCAAGATTGCGTCATAACGACGCAAGACAGAAAGCAGGGGGTACGGGACGATGCGCGACATTCTTCTGATGGGCGGCGGCAAGATCGGCGAGACCATCGGCGACTTCCTGAAGGCCACGGGCGATTACCGGGTGACCGTCGCCGACCGTTCGGCGGACGCGCTGGAGCGGCTGCCGACGCACCCGCGCATGGAGACGCGCGTGGTGGACGCCGCCGACCCCGCCGATCTCGCCGACGCAATGCGCGGCAAGTTCGCGGTGCTGAGCGCGCTGCCCTACCACCTGACGGTTGGCGTGGCGGAGGCGGCGCGGGAGGCCGGCACCCATTACCTCGACCTGACGGAGGACGTGGCGAGCACGCGGCGCGTCAAGGAGCTGGCCGACGGCGCGCCCTGCGCCTTCATTCCGCAATGCGGGTTGGCGCCGGGCTTCATCTCCATCGTCGCCAACGACGTGGCCTCGCGCTTCGACGCGCTGGACACGGTGCGGATGCGCGTCGGCGCCCTGCCGAAGTATCCGTCCAACGCCCTGAACTACAACCTGACCTGGAGCACCGAGGGCGTCATCAACGAGTATCTGGAGCCTTGCGAGGCCATCGTCGAAGGCCGCCTCGTCTCCGTCCCGCCGCTGGAGGAGCGCGAGGAGTTCTCCCTCGACGGCGTGCTGTACGAGGCGTTCAACACCTCGGGTGGCCTGGGCACGCTGTGCGAGACGCTGGCGGGCAAGGTGCGGACGTTGAATTACCGCTCCGTCCGCTATCCGGGGCACCGCGACCTGATGAAGGCGCTGCTGCACGACCTGCGGCTGGGCAGCCGGCGGGAGTTGCTGAAGGACATCCTCGAACACTCGATCCCGGCGACCCTCCAGGACGTCGTGCTGATCTTCGTGACGGTGACCGGGACGAAGCGGGGCCGGCTGCTCCAGGAAACCTACGCCAACAAGATCTATGGGCGGGAAATCGGCGGCACCTTCTACAACGGCATCCAGATCACCACCGCGTCGGGCATGTGCGCCGTGCTCGACCTGCTGGCCGACGGCGCGCTGCCGCAGCGGGGCTTCGTGAAGCAGGAGGAGGTGCGCTACGCCGACTTCATCGCCAACCGCTTCGGGCGCAACTACGCGATGACCGACGCGGCGCCTCAGCAGGGATCGCAGCAGGGGGTGGGGCGCGCCGCGTGAACGGGCGCCCCATCCCTTCTCCCCCCTGGGGAGAAGGTCAGGATGAGGGGGGCGCCGAAGGCGCACCGAGCGGGCGAAGCGGAGATGTTTCTCCGCCCTGCCGGGCGTAAACGCCCCCTCACCCAACCCTCTCCCCGCTTTCGGCGGACCTTTGGTCCGCCTGTCGCGTCAGCGCAAACGAAGTTTGCGCATGAGCGGGGGAGAGGGCAAATGATGCGTTCCTCAAATCACCTCGCGGGCGCGGCCCTTGAAGACGGTGGCGGCGATCTTCAGGGCGTCGGGGGTGCCGCGGGCCAGCGCCTCGGTGAAGTGCAGGGCCTGCTTGGCCTGGACCTTCGGCGGCATCGGCGGCTCGTTGGTGTCGACGAGGCAGTCCACCACCACCGGTCCGGGATGGGCGAGGGCGGCGTCCAGAGTGGCGCCGCAGTCCTTCGGGTCAGTGATTGTGAAGCCCTTGCCGCCGCAGGCCTCCGCCACCTTGGCGAAGTCGATGGGCTGGAGGTCGCAGACATACTCGGGGTTGCCGAGCATGGCGATCTGCTCCCACTTGATCTGGCCGAGCGAATTGTTGTTGTTGATGATGACCTTGATCGGCAGCTTGTACTTCACCGCCGTGGCGAAGTCGGCCATCAGCATGGAAAATCCGCCGTCCCCGACATAGGCCACCACCTGCCGTCCGGCATGGGCGAGCTGGGCCGCGATGGCGTAGGGGACGCCCGGCGCCATGGTGGCGAGGTTGCCGGACAGGGAGTGCATCTGGCCGCGCCGCGCCGGAATCTGCCGCGCCCACCAGGTGGCGATGGTGCCGCTGTCGCAGGCGACGATGGCCGTGTCGGACAGGCGCTTGCCCAGCTCCCACGCGACGACCTGCGGCTTCATCGGCAGGTCGGGGCGGGTGCCGCGCTCCTCCATCAATTTCATCCACTCCGCCTTGCCCGCCTGCGCCGTCTTCAGGAAAGAGCGGTCCTCGTGCCGCCGCACCCGCTCGGTCAGGATGTCCAGCGCCAGCCCGCAGTCGCCGACCAGCCCGGCCTCCACCGGATAGCGCAGGCCGATGCGCGCCGCGTCGATGTCGATCTGGATGGCGCGGGCCTGCCCCGGCTTCGGGTAATACTCGATGTAGGGGAAGGTCGATCCGGCGATCAGCAGCGTGTCGCAGGTCTCCAGCGCCTCCTGCGAGGGGGCGGTGCCGAGCAGCCCGACCTGGCCCGTCGTGAAGGGGCTGTCGTCCGGCACCGCGGCCTTGCCCAGCAGCGCCTTGACGATCACCGCCCCCAGCTTGTCGGCCAGCCGTTCGAGCTGGTCGGTCGCCTTCAGCGCGCCCTGGCCGGCCAGGATGACGATGCGCTTGCCGGCGTCCAGGATTTCCACCGCGCGGTGGGTCTGCGCCTCCGACGGGACGGGCAGTTGCGGGGCGAACAGGGCGGTGTTGTGGCCCTTCACGTTGCGCGGCGCCCGCATGTCGGCGCCGATGCCCTGCTCCTGCAAATCCACGGGGATGGTGATGTGCGACACGCCGCGGTGGGCGAGCGCGGTGCGGCAGGCCAGATTGGCGATGTTGCGGACATGCGCCGCCCCCATGATGCGCTGGTTGTAGAGCGCGACGTCCTGGAACACCTTGTCCAGCTCCACGTCCTGCTGGGTGTAGGTGCCGACGAGATCGTGGTATTGCAGCCCGGTGATCGCCAGCACCGGCTGATGGTCCAGCTTGGCGTCGTAGAGACCGTTCAGCAGATGCAGCCCGCCGGGGCCGGAGGTGGCGATGCACACGCCCAGCCTCCCGGTGAACTTGGCGTAGCCGCAGGCGGCGAAGGCCGCCGCCTCCTCATGCCGGACCTGGATGAAGCGGATCTCGTCCTGGCGGCGGCGCAACGCCTCGACGATGCCGTTGATGCCGTCACCGGGCATGCCGAAGATCGTGTCCACGCCCCAATCCACCAGAACATCCACCAGGATGTCGGAAGCCGTGCTCGCCATGCGGGAGTCTCCGTCGCAAACGGTCTTGATGAAGTCGCTCAACCCTTCGGCAACCGAGCGGAGCCGGGACGGTTCCCCGAACGGTGGGGCGTTATTGGCTCTTGACCTCAAGTTAAGGTGAGGTTTTAGAGTTGCCGTAATGTATCTGGCATGCCAGTGGTGCCCCGCTCAGTCCGGGCGTCCGAGGGCAGGCCGGGGTGCAGGATGGAGCAACCACCCGGGCGGGCGAAAGAATGACGACAACCGGTCTAAGGGAGAATGCGCAGCGGTCGCCGGCAATGACGCGGTCGATGCGCGTCCATCATATGGCGCGCGTCACACCGCAAGTCCTGCTGGTGGAACTCCGCGACCCGGACGGCGAGGCCTTGCCGCCCTACGAGCCCGGCGCGCACATCGACGTGCATTTGCCGGACGGGGCGGTGCGCTCCTACTCGTTGTGCGGCGACCCGGCGGATCGCTCCGCCTATCGGATTGCCGTCTTGAATCTGCCGGGCGGGCGGGGGTCGCGCTTCATCCACGGGGAACTGCGGCTCGGCACCGCCGTCGCCATCGCTCCGCCCCGCAACAATTTCCGCTTCGACGCCGCACCGCGTTATTTGTTCATCGCCGGCGGCATCGGCATCACGCCTCTGCTGCCGATGATCCGCGTGGCGGCGCGCCGGGGAGCCGATTGGGTCCTGCATTACTGCGTGCGCAGCGCGGCCGAGGCGCCGTTCCTCGCCGAGCTTCGCGAGCTGGGCAACGGCGACGTGGTGGCTCACGCCGCGGACGAAGGCCGACGGCTGGCGGTGCCCGACCTCCTCGCGGCGACGCCCGACGATGCCCTGATCTATTGCTGCGGCCCGCAGCGCTTGATGGACGCGGTCGCAAGCGCCGCACGGCCGGCGCAGCAGGATGTGCGCTTCGAATGGTTCACGCCACGCTCGGATGCGGGGCGTGACGCGGCGCCGGATGATCGCTTCGAAGTCATCTGCGCCCGCTCCGGCGTGACCGTCGCGGTGAAGGAGGGGACCAGCGTGCTCGACGCGCTCGACGCCGCGGGCGTTCCGGTCACCTCCTCGTGCGAGCAGGGCATCTGCGGCACCTGCGAGACGACGGTGCTGGAGGGGGAACCCGACCATCGCGACAGCGTCCTGTCCGACGCCGAACGCGCCGCCGGAAAGACGATGATGATCTGCGTGTCGCGCGCCCGCAGCGCACGTCTTGTCTTGGACATTTGAATCGGGCACATCGCAACGGAAAGACAGGGGGGATTTATGACCGAGAACGACCTGCAACGGCTGGGGCTTGCGCTGCTGAACAGCCCGGCCGAGGCCATCGCCTATTCCGACCGGGACGGCATCATCCGCTTCTGGAACGCGGGGGCCGAGCGCGTGTTCGGCTTCACCGCCGACGAGGCGCTCGGCCAATCGCTGGACATCATCATTCCGGACCGTCAGCGCCAACGCCATTGGGACGGCTACGACCAAGTGATGAAGACGGGGGAAAGCCGTTACGGCAGCGGCGATCTGCTGTCGGTGCCGGCGATGCGCAAGGACGGAACCCGCATCTCGGTGGAGTTCACCATTGTGCCTCTGAAAGACGCGGACGGCGCAATGCTGGGGATGGCGGCGGTCATGCGCGACGTCACCGCCCGGTTCGACGAAGTGAAGGCCCTGCGCCGCCAAGCCGCCGGACGCTGAAACGCCCGTTGATGCCCGGGCGCCCAAAATCGGAACCCTCCCGGACGGGGTCCGTTGAGAGGGGGCGATATCCTCAAGACATCAGCGTAGGGAGTGCGTCATGCGCAATCTGATAATCGCGGCGTCGGCCGCGATGCTTCTGGCCGCCTGTTCGGGCATGGATGGCGGCGGAACGAGCGGCAGCGGGATGAACAGCGGCGGCTCCGGCGGTGGCCTTACGGGCGGCGGCACGTCCGGCAGCCAGGGCGTGGACGAGCCCGACGTCAATCCGAACGCGACCAGTTCCAGCCCCGGCCCTTACAGCGGGTCCGGGGTGAGCGAGCCGCAAAGCCGCACACGGTCGCCCAACGAATCCGGCATGGACCAGGGCATGACGCGCCAATCCCTGCCGAACCGCTCCGGCACCGGGTGGTAACCCGCAACGGCGCGGCCATCCTGCGGAATTCCGGACCCGAGCGAATAGGGGGAGCCTGACCGGTCTGCGCTGGAACCTGCGGCGGTCCGCGAGGTTCCTTCCCTGCCGGACGTGCCGGCTGGGTTTCAGAACGCGCAGGAGCGGTCCATGCTGAAATGGGCGTTGATCTTTTTCGTGGTGTCTCTGGTCGCCGGCGCGCTCGGCTTCACCAACGTGTCATCGGCCACCGCAGGAGTCGCGAAGATCCTCTTCGGGATCGCGCTGATCATCTTCCTGGTCTTCCTGGTGCTCGCCCTGCTGGCCGGCGAGGTGATCTTCTGATCCGTCAGCGGGACCGGAGTATGGACAGCGCGCGGGCGAAGGCCTGATCGTCGGCGGCGCTGGGGATGCCGCCGGAGGGCGGGGCGGATGGCCCCTCCTCCGCGGCCGGCTCCGCGATGGTCTCGTCGGGCTGGATGCCGATCTGGTGGATCGACTGGCCCGACGGCGTGTAGTAGCGCGCCGTGGTCAGCTTCAGCGCCCCGCTGTCGAAGGGGATGACGCTCTGGATGATCCCCTTGCCGAAGGTCGTCGCCCCGATCACCGTCGCCCGCCGGTGGTCCTTCAGCGCCCCGGTCAGGATCTCGGCGGCGGAGGCGGATTTCGCGTTGACCAGCACCACCAGCGGCAGGCCGTCCGTCTCGTCGCCCGGCGTGGCAATGTAGGTCTTGTCCGCCCCGCGACCGGGGCCGCGGGCGGTCAGGATCGTTCCCTTGTCGAGAAAGGCGTCGGCGACGCGGACGCTCGCCTGCACCAGCCCGCCGGGGTTGTCGCGCACATCGATGATGAAGCCGCCGATGTCCGGCCCGATCCGCTCGCGCAGCGAGCGGATGGCCGTGCTGACTCCGGTTGCGGTCTGGCGGTCGAAGCGGGCGATGCGGATGTAGCCCACCGTCCCGACGGCGGCCAGCCGAACCGAGGGGATGCGCAGCTTGCCGCGGACGACGCTGACCTCGAAGGGGTCCGGCATTCCGGCGCGCAGGACGGTTAGCGACACCGCCGCCCCTTCCGGTCCGCTCAGCATCTGCTTGACGGTCGCCAGTTCCGTCCCGCCCACCGGCTGCTGGTCCACCGCCAGGATGACGTCGCCGGAGCGCAGCCCGGCGGCCTCCGCCGGGGACTCGGGAACGGTCTCGGCGATGCGGACGCGGGTGCCGTGGGCCTCGTAGCGGATGCCAAGCCCGGCGAAGGCGCCGTCGTTCGACGCCTGCAACTGCCGGTATTCGCCGTCGTCCAGATAGGTGGAGTAGCGGTCCCGCCCGGCCATGGCCTTGATGGCGATGTCCACCAGCTCGCGGTCGGTCAGCGGCTCGACATACTGGCCGCGGATGGTGCGCAGCGCCCGCAGGAAGCGATCGACCTCCTCCGCCTCCGTGCTGTTGCCGTAGGGGGTGGAGTCGCCCGCGGCCTGCGCGCTCCGTCCGGTGGTCATGCCCCCCGGGATCGCGAGGAAGGCGAAAAGGGCGGCGGCGGTGACGAGGCGCAGCTTCACGGCGGCAATCTCTCGGGATCGGAGCGGCGATGCTTCGAAATTAGCCGTGAATTGGTTTATGCACCGTTAACTATAACCGGAGCGTGTTGGCTCCTGCCTGTGATCGGCCCTTACGCCTGATCCAGGGTGATCCCTTCGATCAGGTCGCCCACGTCGTCGCAGCGGTCGGTGACGGCTTCCAGCAGTTCGTAGACCTCGCGGCGGCCCAGGAAGTCGATCATCTCCGGGCGCTCGGCGATGAGGGACTTCATGGCGTCGCGCAGAATCTCGTCGGCCTCGTCCTCAAGGTCGGAGATCTGGCCGCAGATGTGCAGGATGCGGTCGGCGTTGACGGTGATGCGGGTCAGCAGCGGCATGACCTCGGACAGCAGGGCGGCCTGACGGCGGCCGATCGCCGCCATGCGCATCATCCGGTCGTCGAAGGTCTCGATGCCGTAGAGCGCGGCGAGGCCAGGAACCTCGTCCATAAGATCGATGCAGTCGTCCAGCGCGTTGATCAGCGCCTGGATCTCCGACCGGTCGAAGGGAGTGATGAAGGTGCGGTGCAGCCCGCGCCCGGCGTCCTTGGCGATGCGGTCGGCATCCTTCTCGATCCGCTTCAGCGCGGCGGTGCGCTCGCCCCGCTCCTCCGGCCCGGCCTGCATGACGGCTTCCAGGGCAGCAGCGGCGTCGACGATGTGGCGGGCTTGTTCGATGAATTGCTCAATGACCCGTTCTTCCTTCGGCATCATGGAGCGGATGGCGCGCAGCAGCAGCATGGAAACGGTTCTCTCGATCGGTTCTGCCGTTTCCTCTTAACGCCGGGCGTCATGAATTAGCAGCAAAAACGTCATACGGGCGGGGCCTGTCTGCCCTGACGTAGGCGCCCCATCCCCTCTTCCGGCGCCTGCGGTGCGAACCCCTTCTGGGGCGGGATGGCGTGCATGTGCGGCAAAACGTCCAGAACGACGAAAGTACCGGTACTTAGGGATGGAATGGGTGTCGGCACTTGACCTCGGTCAAGCCAGTTCCGGGTCGAAAGGATGAAGCTCCGCGGCGACACCGTTCGATCAATCCATGGGATCGCCATGAACGCGCCGCCCGCCCGCACCGCCGATACCGCCGCTCCGACCCGCCGCTTCGAGGGGCTGGTCTTCTTCGCCCTGTCCATCCTGATCTGGCCGTTCCTGGCGATCGGGCTGGTCGGGGCCTACGGCTTCTCCGTCTGGATGTACCAGATCCTGTCCCACTCCGGCGGGATGTGAGGCGGCCATGCCCGAACTGCACATTTCCAGCCTCGTCATCCAGCACGCGCCGGACCGCACCGCCGCCCTGAAGGAGGTGGTCTTGGCACTCGCCGGCGCCGACTGGCACGCGTCGGAGAACGGCAAGGCCATCGTCACGCTGGAAACCGCGACGGAGGCCGAGGTCCTGGACCGCATCGCCGACATCAACGCCATGGCGGGCGTCCACACCACCACGCTGGTCTACCACCACTATGAGGACGCCGAGCGCTGCGCGGAGCCGATGCCCGCCGACACCGCTCTCGTCCCTCACGCCCATTGACGTCCGTCCAAGAAAAGACGACCCGCCCCAGGAGGCACCCCCCTATGTCCCTGACCCGCCGTGATTATCTGAAGGTCCAAGCCGCCGTGACAGCGGCGGCGGCGGCCGGTGTGAGCCTGCCGTCCGTCATCCAGCCCGCCGAGGCCGGCACCCTGACGGCCGGCGCCGACGCCAAGCTCACCTGGTCCAAGGCCCCCTGCCGCTTCTGCGGCACCGGCTGCGGCGTCATGGTCGGCGTGAAGGAGGGGCGCATCGTCGCCACCCACGGCGACGTGAAGGCCGAGGTCAACCGCGGCCTGAACTGCGTGAAGGGCTACTTCCTGTCCAAGATCATGTACGGCGAGGACCGGCTGACCCAGCCGCTGCTGCGCATGAAGGACGGCCAGTTCCACAAGGAAGGCGAATTCACCCCGATCTCCTGGGACCAGGCCTTCGACATCATGGCCACCAAGTGGAAGGAGACCCTGAAGAAGAAGGGTCCGACCGCGGTGGGCATGTTCGGCTCCGGCCAGTGGACGATCATGGAGGGCTACGCCGCCTCCAAGTTCATGAAGGCGGGCCTGCGCTCCAACAACCTGGACCCCAACGCCCGCCACTGCATGGCGTCGGCGGTGGTCGGCTTCATGCGCACCTTCGGCATGGACGAGCCGATGGGCTGCTACGACGACATGGAGCAGGCCGACGCCTTCGTGCTGTGGGGCTCCAACATGGCGGAGATGCACCCCATCCTGTGGACCCGCGTCACCGACCGCCGGCTGACCCATGAGGGCTGCAAGGTCGCCGTCCTGTCCACCTACGAGCACCGCAGCTTCGACCTCGCCGACATCGGCCTGGTCTTCACGCCGCAGTCCGATCTGGCGATCCTCAACTACATCGCCAACCACATCATCAAGACGGGTCGGGTGAACCAGGAGTTCATCGCCAAGCACGTCAACTTCAAGCGCGGCCGCGACGACATCGGCTACGGCCTGCGGCCCGAGCACCCGCTGGAGCAGAAGGCGAAGAACGTCGCCAAGGCCAACGAGTCCGACCCGATCTCCTTCGAGGAGTTCGCGAAGTTCGTCGAGCCCTACACGCTGGAGAAGGCGCACGAGTTGTCGGGCGTGCCGAAGAACCGGCTGGAGGCGCTGGCCGAACTGTACGCCGACCCGAAGGTGAAGGTCATGTCCTTCTGGACCATGGGCTTCAACCAGCACACCCGCGGCGTCTGGGCCAACAACCTCGTCTACAACATCCATCTGCTGACCGGGAAGATCAGCCAGCCGGGCTGCGGTCCCTTCTCGCTGACCGGCCAGCCGTCGGCCTGCGGCACGGCGCGCGAGGTCGGCACCTTCTCGCACCGCCTGCCCGCCGACATGGTGGTCACCAACCCGGAACACCGCAAGCACGCCGAGGAGATCTGGAAGCTGCCCGAAGGCACGATCCCGGACAAGGTCGGCTATCACGCCGTCCAGCAGGACCGTATGCTGAAGGACGGCAAGCTCAATGCCTACTGGGTCCAGTGCAACAACAACATGCAGACGGCGCCGAACACGGCGAACGAGACCTACCTGGGCTACCGCAACCCGGAAAACTTCATCGTCGTGTCGGACGCCTACCCGACGGTGACGGCGCTGGCCGCCGACCTGATCCTGCCGACCGCCATGTGGGTGGAGAAGGAGGGCGGCTACGGCAACGCCGAACGCCGCACCCAGGTCTGGCATCAGCTCGTCGGCGCGCCCGGCGAGGCGCGTTCCGATCTCTGGCAGATCATCGAATTCTCCAAGCGCTTCGCGATCGAGGAGGTGTGGCCGGAGGAGCTGATCGCCAAGAAGCCGGAGGTCCGCGGCAAGACGCTCTACGACGTGCTGTACTGCAACGGTCAGGTCAACGCCTTCCCGCTGTCGGACTGCGACCCGGCCTATGAGAACCGCGAATCGCAGGCCTTCGGCTTCTACGTCCATAAGGGCCTGTTCGAGGAATACGCGACCTTCGGGCGCGGCCACGGCCACGATCTCGCCCCCTACGACATGTACCACCAGGAGCGCGGCCTGCGTTGGCCGGTGGTGAACGGCAAGGAGACGAAGTGGCGCTACCGCGAGGGCTTCGACCCCTACGTCCCGGCGGGCGAGGGCGTGCGCTTCTACGGCAACAAGGACGGCAAGGCGAACATCTTCGCGCTGCCCTATGAGCCGGCGGCGGAATCGCCGGACAAGGATTACCCGTTCTGGCTCTGCACCGGCCGCGTGGTCGAGCATTGGCACTCCGGCTCCATGACGCTGCGCGTTCCGGAACTGCGCAAGGCCTTCCCCAACGCCGTCGTCTTCATCCATCCCGACGACGCCAAGGACCTGAACCTGCGGCGCGGGCAGGAGGTGCGCATCGCCTCCCGCCGTGGCGAGGTGCGGGTGCGGGTCGAGACGCGGGGCCGCAACAAGCCGCCGCGGGGCCTCGTCTTCGTGCCCTTCTTCGACCACACGGTGCTCATCAACAAGGTGACGCTGGACGCCACCGACCCGCTGAGCAAGCAGACCGACTTCAAGAAATGCGCGGTCAAGATCATTCCTGTCGCGTGAGGAGCCCGTCCATGAAGACCCGCATCACCTTTGCCGCCCTCGCGCTGGCCGCGGCCATGCCGCTCCTGGTGTCCGGCGTGTTCGCCGCGGACGGGGCCGCCCCCGCGAAGGTTCCCTCCGGCCCGCACCCGATCACCCAGGAGATCCCCGCCGACCCGATGGCGAAGGAGATCACCGACGATCACAAGCGGGCGCGGAACTACGCCGACCAGCCGCCGCTGATCCCGCACGCGATCCGCGACTACCAGATCGACCTGAACATCAACAAGTGCATGACCTGCCATGACCGCAAGAACACCGAGGGCTCGCAGGCCCCGATGATCTCGGTCACCCACTTCCAGGACCGCGACGGCCAGACGCTGGGCGCGGTCAGCCCGCGGCGCTACTTCTGCACCCAGTGCCACGTGCCGCAGACCGATGCCCAGCCGATCACCGGCAACCGCTTCCGCGACATCGACAGCATCCTGGCGGGCGGAAAGGCCGGCGGAAAGGAAGGGGCCAAATGAAGGGCCTTCTGAGCCTCGCCGGACGCTTCTGGCGCGTCTTCTCGCGGCCCAGCGTGCATTTCAGCCTGGGCTTCCTGACACTGGGCGGCTTCCTGGCCGGCGTGATGTTCTGGGGCGGCTTCAACACCGCCCTGGAGGTCACCAACAAGGAGGCCTTCTGCATCTCCTGCCACGAGATGAAGAACAACCCCTACGAGGAGCTGAAGCAGACCATCCACTTCACCAACCGCTCCGGCGTGCGCGCCACCTGCCCGGACTGCCACGTCCCGCACGACTGGACGCAGAAGATCGGCCGCAAGATGCAGGCGTCGAAGGAGGTCTGGGGCAAGATCTTCGGCACCATCGACACCCGCGAGAAGTTCCTCGACAAGCGGCTGGAACTGGCCACCCACGAATGGGACCGGCTGAAATCCAACAACTCCCTGGAATGCCGCAACTGCCACAGCGCGGAGTCCATGGACATCACCCGCCAGAACCCGCGGGCGGCCAAGATGCACGAGACCTACCTGTTCACGGGTGAGCGGACCTGCATCGACTGCCACAAGGGCATCGCCCACCGGCTTCCCGACATGAAGGGCGTCGAGCCCGGCTGGACCGGAACCGTGTCAGCGAAGTGACGCGCCGGATCACAACGAAAAGCCATTCACAACGAAAAACCCCTTCTTCCAAGACGGAAGAAGGGGTTTTTTCGTTTGTTGAAGACGGATTTTTTTAGGAGGCCGACAGAATGTCCGTGCCCTTCACGACGGCGCCGCCCTTCAGGACGAACTGCGTCTCGCCGTCGACGCTGCGAACCTCCTTCACCGTGTCGGTCGTCACGGTGGCGGTGGTCAGCGACGCGCCGGCCTTGTCCTTCGCCGTCACGCGCACGAGGTAGGTGCCGTCCGCGGCGGTGGCGCCATCGCTGCGCTTGCCGTCCCAGGTGAAGGTCTGCCGGCCGGTCTTCGGGCTGCCCGGGGCGCTGTAGATCACCTGCCCGGCGTCGTTCACCACCTCGATCTTCACCGACGCGGCGGCCCCGTCGATGGCGTAGGCCATTTCCGCCTTGCCCTCCGACAGGCTGATGCGGTCCGACGCGGCTTCGACCTTGCGGCCCAGATAGGCCATGTCCAGCCGCATGCCGCTGTTCTTCAGCGTGTCCAGCACCTGCCCCAGCGTCTGGTTCGTCTGCACGCCCTGCTCCACCGTGGAGAGCTGGGCGAGCTGCGTCATGAACTGGGTGGCGTCCATGGGTGACAGCGGGTCCTGGTTGCGCAGCTGCGCGGTCAGCAGCTTCAGGAACGCCTCGTAATCCACCGTCTGCTTCTTCGCGGCGGCGGAAGGGGGTGTGGTGGCCGTGTTGGTGGCCGCGGTCGTGGTCATGGCGGGTCCTTGCGGCTAGACGGAGATGTCGACGAGGCCGTCGATGGGGCGGGCGGCGCGTGCGGGGGGCAGGGCTCCAGAGGAATCGGCGAGGCGGAAGGCCCGTCCGGGGCCGTCCTCCCGTCTGCCCGTCCCGTCGCCCTGGCCGGAAAAGGCGAAGCCGCGCGGCTCGCCGTCGCCGCGCAGCGAGAAGTTCAGGGTGCCGCCGTCCAGCTCGAACCCGGCGTCGGACAGGGCGCGCTCCAGATGATGGATGTCCCGGCGCAGCAGGGCCAGCGTCTCCGGGCTTTCGGCCTGGACATGCAGGGCGACGCGGGCGCCGCTCAGTTCGGCGACGACACGGACGGGGCCAAGCTCCTCCGGCTTCAGGTCGATGTGGAACTCGCCGCCGCCCGCCTCGACGACGCGCACCAACTGGCTGGCCACCTGGGCGGCGGGCAGCCGCGCCGCGGCGCTCTCACCAGGGTGCGCCGCGTAGTGGGCCGCCGCGTGGGCCGCCGGCGGGGCGAGGGCGGAGGGCAGCGGCGGCGCGCCGACGGGGTCCGCCGGGGAGGAGAGCGCCGACAGGGCTTCCGGTCCGGCCGGCGGGTTGCCGCGGCCTTGCCCCTGGCCCGGATTCTGGCCGGTGCCGCCGTTGGACGCGGTGTTGCCGCCCGCCTGTGCTATCGCTTGCTGAAGCTGGGGCGACGGAGCCTGCGGCGCTTCGGCCTTGGCGGGTGTTGCGGGGTCTTTGGTTTGGAAGAGCGGGGCCGAGTCCGGTTTGGCGCCGGACGCCGGCAGGGGAACGGGCGGGGTGGCGGGTGCCGCGGCGTCGGTCGTGGCCTGCGGCGGTGTCCCGTCCGGCTTGGCGTCCGGAACCACCGCGGCGATGGGCGCGATGGGCGGTGGAGCGGTCGGCTGCGGCGGGCCGGGTTGGGCCTGCGGCCGAGGCGCCGCGGCGGCCTCCGCCGGGGGAGCCGTGACGGGTGGCGCCACGGGCAGGCCGCTGGTCGAAGGCACGGACTCCGGCAAAGCCCCGGCCGCCGCGATGCCGGGCGCCGTGGTGGGCGGCGGTGTTGTCAGCAGCGGCAGGAGCGCCGCCAGGGCGGCGTCGGCGCCGGCCGGCGCGCCGCCGGTCTGGACAGGGGAATCCGCTTGGTCGCCGTCCGCATCGTCGGCGCCGCGTCCCGCCGCGTCGTCCAGCAGATCGGCGAAGGGCGTGCCGGACGCCTCGCGCTCGCCCGGCGCTCCGGGGGACGGCGCCGCCGTCGCCTCCGCGGAACGGGCGGGACGGGGCGGCGGGGCGGCGATGACGTCGGGAAGGCTGGGCATGATGTCTCTTGGTGAGAGAACCGCGTGTCTGGGAGCCGGGGCCGGGTTCAATTCGTCGGCGTCTGCATCAGGCGGACGGGCAGCGGGGCGGGCGGCGGCGGGCGGTCGCCGGGCAGGGCGCGGCGTTGCAGGACGAGGCGGGTGACCTCGCGCGCCTTGCCGTCCTCCAGCTCCGCGATGATCGGGGCGGAGCGGCGCTCGGCCATGCGGTCCAGGACGTCGATGATGATGTCGGTCTCCAGGTCGTTGAAGATGCGCGCGGCGTCGCGCGGCTTCATCGTCTCGTAGATCGTCACCATGCGCTTCAGATCCTCCTGCTGGAGGTTGGAGCGCTGCTGCATCAGCGCCTCCACGTCGCGCTTGATGGCGCTCAGCTTCTGGATCTGGGCGGTGGCGCGGGTCTCGGCGGCGGCCAGCACGGCTTCCGCCTCGCCGAGATGGCGGGTGCGGGCGCTCACGTCGGCCTTCTGCTCCGCGATGGCGGCGCGCAGGGCGGGGTCGGTGCAACTCGCCGCAGGCAGGGCGGCGTCCGCGGGCGGGGCCGCCGGGGTCATCGGCAGTGCCGCCAGAGCGGGAGCCGGCGCTGGCGAGGCGTCCGGGGAGGAGGACTCCGCATCGCCCTTCAGGTCCTTGGCCCAGGGGCGCTCATGCTTGCCGAACTCGCGGTCGAACTGCTGGGCGACCACCGGCAGTCCTTCCATCAGCGAGCCGAGCTTGAGCGGCAGCACCATCAGGATCGCCACCAGAGTGATGGGAAGCACGCGCAGCATGGCTCAGCGCTCCGGTCCGATGGCCCGCAACCGGGCATAAAAGGCGTTGGCGGCCTGCTGCCGCGCGGCGCCGGTTTCCACGGTGGATTCGGCGGTCTCGGTGACGGCCATCGGGGCGGCCTCCGGGGCGTGCGGCGACTCATCCACCGGTCGTGCGGCGGCGCCAGCCAGCGCGGCGACGCGCATCGGGCGGAAGCCGTCTTCATCCTCCGGCGCGTCGCTGTCCGGCGCGGGAGTGGGCACCGGTTCCACCATGGCCGTGGGCGGCGGGGCCGGGCGGGGCCGCGGGCGCGGCGCCGGGCCGTCTTCCAGTCGGCGGACCAGGGCGCGGGCCTCCTGCACGGACGCCTCGATGCGCTTGGACGCCCGCTCGCAGGAGCCGAGCACCAGCGCCGCCTCCTCGGTCACGCCCTTGGCGCGGTCGAGCCCGTCGGACAGCTTGGCCGAGGCCTCCGTCGCGGCGGCGACCAGCCGTTGCACCGAGGCCTCCGTCTCGTCGATGGTCTTGGAGAAGGTGCCGATCAGCGCGCCGATCTCGGCCTGGCTGGAGCGCATCACCTTCAGCCGCTTGTTGACGATCACCAGGAACACCGTGGCGGTGACGAGCATGACCGCCAGAACGGCGTCAATGAGGAATGAGACCATCGATCAGCTCCTGCTTGGTCTCCAGGTCGGTGTCGATCTTGACGGAGATGTTGCCGTTGCGCTGGCCCATGTGGCCGGCGAAGAGGGGGGTGGTCTTGCTTTGCAGCACCACCGGCGCGTCGGGGTCGATGCGCAGCTTCAGTGAGGTGCCCTTTTCCCAGTTCAGCACCTCGCCCAGCGAGACCTGCGTCTGCTGCAGCACGGCGACGAGGTCCAGCTTGGCCCGCATCAGCTCGGCCTTCAGGTGGCTTTCCCACACCGTGTCGTGGCCGAACTTCTCGCCCATGAAGGTCTGCACCAGCTTGCCGCGCACCGGCTCCAGCGTGGCGTAGGGGATGACCACCTCGGCGTGGCCGACGCGGCGCTCCACCTCCACGGCGATGCGCACGCGGATCACCGCGTTGGTGGCGCGGGTGATGGTGGCGAATTGCGGGTTCGTCTCCAGCCGGTCGAAGGTGAAGTCGATGGGCGTGATCGGGTCGAAGGACTGGCTGAGGTCCTGGAGGATGACCCGGATCAGCCGCTCGGTGATCTTGCGCTCGATGGAGGTGTAGGTGCGCCCGTCGATGCGCCGGGCGCGGCTGCGCCGTCCGCCCAGCAGCACGTCCATCATGCAGTAGATCAGCGCGCTGTCGACCGACACGACGATGTGGTTGTCCCACTGCTCCGCCCGCGCGACGCCGACCAGGGCCGGAAGCTCGATGGTGTCGAGGAACTCGTTGTAGCGCAGCCAGTCGATGCGCAGCAGGCTGGCCTCCACGCTGGTCGAGGAGAACTGGCGCAGTGACGTGTTCAACAGCCGGACCATGCGGTCGAAGACCACGTCCAGCATCGGCAGACGGTCCTTGTTGACCGTCGTGGTGCTGATCAGCCGTTCGATGGCGCGGGTCTGCCCGACGGATTCCGTCTGCGGCCCGACGGCGAAGTTCAGCAGGCGGTCGATCTCCTCCTGGCTCAGCTCCTTGGTGTCGGCCATCAGGGTGGCGGCCTCGGACTCGGCCTCACCGGAGCCGGCGTCCAGGCCCCAGTCCAGATCATCCCCGGCGTCGCCGTTTCCGCCGCCGCCGTCCGTGTCGATGGGAGTGCTCATCCGTTCCTCTGGGTCGGCTATTGGGTGAGAAGGCTGCGCAGCAGGACGTCGGACACCGTGTCCGGGCCGAGGATCAGGTTGAAGCGGCGGCGCAGCTCCTCGCGCAGCCGCAGCAGACCGGCGGAGCCGCGCAGGTCGTGCTGGTCGATGTTGCGCAGGAACTCCTGCTGGGCGTTGACGAGATGGGGCATCGCCTGCTCCACCCGGCCGCGGTCCTTGGGCGCCAGCGCCAGCGTCACCCCGATCTTCATGAAGCGCGACGGCGTGTCGGGGCGCAGGTTCACCAGCAGCTCCGGCAGGTCGAGCGTCGCCTGGGCCGGTTCGGCGATGGGCGTGCCCTCGAACAGCCGCGCCACCCCGTCCGGCCCGACGGCCATCCAGTAGCCGCCGAACCCGGCCGCGGCGACGCCGCACAGGGCGGCCGCCCCCAGCGCCAGCCGGGCCAGCGGCAGCACGATGACGTACATCCGCTGCCGGCCCGGCGTTCCCGTCCTTGCCTTTCCAGCATCTGTATTCATCGCAGCCGGCGCCTCCAAAATACCGAAAATTTGAGAGACTGTTTTAAACGATCAAGTTTTAGCGACTTCCTTCCGGTCGATCTTCGCGGCTTTTACTCCGCTTAAAAGTCATCCCGGTAGGTTGTGAAGGCTCACGGGGTGAACATTACGGTCCCCGCTTTTCGGAAACTTTAAAGGTGCGGGTGTCGTGACGGGACTGATCGACAATCTGCGGACGCTTGGCCGCACACGCCTTCTGGTGTTGGCCGGCACGGGCGTCGGCATCGTCCTGGCGGTCGCCACCATGGCGGTGCTGCTGTCGCGGCCGCACATGACGCCGCTCTACACCGGGCTGGAACCGGCGGAGGCCGGGCGCATCGTCAAGGCGGTGGAGGCCATGGGCGTGCCGGTGTCCGCCGCCTTCGACGGCACCGCCGTCCAGGTGCCGGAGGCCGAGGTGCCGCGGCTGCGCATGCTGCTGGCCGAGAAGGGCCTGCCGTCGCGGGGCGGCATCGGCTACGAGCTGTTCGACACCGACAAGCCTCTGGGCATCACCAGCTTCATGCAGCGGATGAACCGGCTGCGCGCCATGGAAGGCGAGCTGGCCCGCACCATCGAGACGCTGTCCGGCATCGAGGCGGCGCGGGTCCACATCGTGCTTCCCGACCGCGAGGAGTTCTCGCGCGCCGCCCCCACCCCGACCGCCTCCATCGTGGTGCGCATGCGCGGCCGGGCGCCGCTGGAGCGGCGGCAGGCGCTGTCGATCCGCCACCTCGTCTCCGCCGCCGTGCCCAACCTGAAGCCGAGCGCGGTGACCGTGCTCGACGCCTCCGGCGAGGTGCTGCTGACCGAGGAGGACGGCGACGCCCGGTCCTCGGCGAAGGTGGACGGGCTGCGCGCCGGCCACGAGACGCGCATCTCCCGCGCCATCGAACAGATGCTGGTGGCCCGGCTGGGGCAGGGGAATGTTCGCGTCCAGGTTGCTGTCGACGTCGAAACCAAGCGCGAGGTCGTGCGCAGCCAGAGCTTCGACCCGAACAGCCAGGTCGTCCGCTCCACCCAGACGGTGCAGGAGCAGGACCGCAGCCTGGACAGCACGGGCGAGCCGCCGGTCACCGCCGAGCAGAACCTGCCGCAGCGCGAGGTCCGCGCCCAGGCCCAGAACAACCGCTCCTCCTCCGACTCCAAGCGCCAGGAAGAGACGGTCAATTACGAGATTTCCAACGTCGCCCGCGAAACGGTGATCGAGCCGGGCGACATCCGCCGGGTCAGCGTCGCCGTGCTGGTCAATGGCACCTGGGCGACGGCGCAGGACGGCACGCGCAGCTACGAGTCCCGCTCGCCCGAGGAGCTGCAGCGCATCACCGAGCTGGTGCGCTCCGCCATGGGCTTCAGCGAGGCGCGCGGCGACCGGGTCACCGTCGACAACCTGGAGTTCGTCAACCTCGCCCCCGAGCTGGGCGCCCGCGAGCCGATGGCGGAGATCGTCGACACGCTCAGCCGCAACGTGATGACGCTGATCCAGTGGGTGATCCTGCTGGTGCTCTGCGGGCTGCTGATCGTGCTGGGGCTGCGCCCGCTGATCCGCCGCGTCTTCCCGGCGCCGGAGCCGGTGACGGCGGAAGCCGCCGCCCCGGCGCTGGCCGCGGGAGCGGCGATGCCGCAGCTCACCGGTCCGGCCATGGGCGGCGATCCCGCCATGCAGGCGGCCCAGCTCACCGACGCGGGCGAGCCGGCAACCGCGGCCCTGCCGGGCATCGAGGAGACGATGGACCAGCTCATCGAGCTGCGCACGGTGGAGGGCCGGGTGCGCGCCTCCTCCATCCGCCGGCTGGGCGACATCGTCGACCAGTATCCCGATGAGGCGATCGATATCCTGCGCTCCTGGCTCTACGAGGAGGCGGTCTGATGGGCTACCCGCGCTACCGCTTCGACCTGCGCTTCGACAGCACGGCCCAGGCCGCGGCCCAGGTAGCGGCGCAAGCGGCGGCGGAGTTCGGCGCGCCTCCCGAACCGGACCCCGTCGATCCGCTCGACGAGATCGTCCATTCCGAACGCCATCTCCAGGCCGCCGTCTACGGCGCCGAAGTCCGCGCCTTCGCCGAAGGGGTGGAGCAGGGCCGGCGCGAAGGGGCGGCGGAGGCCGCGTCGCGCACCGACGCCGCGCTGGCGCAGGCGCTCTCCCACCTCGACGAGCAACTGGCCGCTCTGGATGGCCGCTTCGCCGACGCCCTGCGCGGGGTCGAGGCGCAGGGGTCGGCGGTGATGCTGGCGCTCGTCCGCCGCCTCGCCCCGGCGCTGCTGGAGCGGATCGGGGCGGCGGAGACCGAACGGCTCGCCGCGGACGCCCTGCGCCTGGCCGGCGGGTCGCCGAGGTTGCGGCTGCGCGTCCATCCCGATCTGGCGGAGCCCGTCCGCGCCCGGCTGGCCGACTCGGACTCGCTTGGCTTCAAGGGCGCGCTGGAGGTCGTCGCCGACCCGTCCCTGCCGCCCGGCGGGCTCGACGCCGCCTGGGAGGCCGGGGGCCTGCGCTACGACCCGGCGGCGGTGGAGCGCGCCGTCGCCGGCCTGTGCGACCGCGCGCTGGCCGCCCTGTCCACCGAACATGACCTCTTCACCGACACGGAAAGCACCGCATCATGGCCCCATTGAACCTCGACGTCCTGGAAGACGACGCCAAGCCCGCCGAGAAGGACGCCACCGGCATCCCGGCCGCCGCCGTGGCCGGCGGCTCGATGAACGCCATCTACAACGTCCCGGTGGACGTGCAGGTGGTGCTCGGCCGCACCAGCATGCTGGTGGCGCAGCTCCTGAAGCTCGGCCGCGGCGCCGTGGTGGAACTGGAGCGCAAGGTGGACGAGCCGGTGGAGGTTCTGGTGAACCACCGTCTGGTCGCCCGCGGCGAGGTGGTGATCGTCGAGGACCAGCGGCTGGGCGTCACGTTGACCGAGATCGTGCGCACCGATCTGGCGATCGATTGACACCCCCGGCACCGCATCCACGGGTTCCCGCCATGATCCGACGCCTGTCCTTGTACGGCCTTCCCGCCGCGCTCGCCGTTCTGCTTCCCGCGGCGGCCTGGGCGCAGAGCGGCGGGCTGGACCTGTCCTCCATCGGCAGCGCCCTCGGCGGCGCCACGGGGGAAAGCGGATCGCTGTCCGGGCGCGTCATCCAGGGCATCGTCCTGCTGACGGTGCTCAGCGTGGCGCCGGGCCTGCTGGTCATGGCGACCTCCTTCACCCGGATCATCGTCGTGCTGTCGCTGCTGCGCTCCGCGCTCGGGCTTCAGCAGTCGCCGCCGAACATGGTGCTGATCAGCCTCGCCATGTTCCTGACCTTCCACATCATGGGGCCGGTCTTCGACACGGCGTGGCAGGACGGGCTGCGCCCGATGCTGAACGAGCAGGTGACCCAGGAGCAGGGGCTGGAGCGGATGGTCGAGCCGTTCCGCAACTTCATGGCCTCCCAGGTGCGGGACAAGGACCTGTCGGCCTTCGCCGGCTTCTCCGGCAAGCCGGAGGCCGAGCAGCCGAAGACGGCGGCCACCGCCGACCTGCGCGTGCTGGTCCCGGCCTTCCTGCTGTCGGAGCTGCGCCGCGCCTTCGAGATCGGCTTCCTGATCTTCCTGCCCTTCCTGGTGATCGACATGGTGGTGGCGGCGGTGCTGATGGCGATGGGCATGATGATGCTGCCGCCGGTGATGATCGCGCTGCCCTTCAAGATCATCTTCTTCGTACTGACCGACGGCTGGTTCCTGATCGCCAACAGCCTGATCCGCTCCTATGGGGGAACCTGACGCGATGACCGAGCCCCGGCTGCTGCCCGCCGTTCCCTCCGCCGGCCTGTCGGCGCCGCCCGCCGCACCCCCCGCCGGGTCGTCGGGGATGGCCGACAGCGTGACTGCCTTCGCCAGGCGGCGGGGTGTCACGGTGGACGACGAGACGGCCGTCATTACCCTTCTGAACGCGCTCGACCCCAACCCGCTGGTGCCGCACCGCATGGTGCTGGTCGCCGGCAGCGTCCTGGCGAACGCCTTCCGTCACGACCGCCTGCAGGGCGACCGCCCCCTGGAGCGGGACGACGATTCCGACCACTCCACCCTGACCGCCGACCGCTTCTTCTGAGGTGCCAGCATGGGCATGCCGATCAAGATCCGAGACAATTTCAAGAGCCTGAGCGGGTCGGAGAGGACCGCGGTGATCTTCCTGGCGCTGGGCGAGGAACGCGGTTCCCGCCTGATGGAGAAGCTGGACGACGACGAGATCCGCATGGTCAGCCGCGCCATGGCCAGCCTGGGCAACGTCACCTCCAACCTCGTCGAGGCGCTGCTGCGCAGCTTCACCGAGCGCTTCGCCAACACCGGCTCCGTCGTCGGCTCCTACGACAGCACGGAGCGCATGCTCTCCCGCTTCCTGCCCGACGACCGCGTGTCGGAAATCATGGGCGAGATCCGCGGCCCGGCCGGCCGCACCATGTGGGAGAAGATGTCCAACGTGAACGAGGGCGTGCTCGCCACCTATCTGGCGGGCGAGTACCCGCAGACGGCGGCGGTCATCCTGTCGCGCATGCGCAGCGACCACGCCGCCAAGGTGCTGCCGCTGCTGGCCCCGGCGCTGCGGCTGGAGGTGATCGAGCGGATGATCCAAATCGAATCCGTGCAGCGCGAGGTGCTGCTGGACATCGAATCCATCCTGCACAACGAGTTCATGGCGAACTACGCCCGCACCCACGGCGCCGATACGCACGAGCGGATGGCCGACATCTTCAACCGCATCGACCGCGACACCATGGCGGACATCTTCACCGACCTGGACGCGGTGATGCCGGATTCGACCCACCGCATCCGCCAACTCATGTTCACCTTCGAGGATCTGCTGCGGCTCGACCGGGTGTCGCTCCAGGCGGTGATCCGGCGCTGCGACACCGGCCAGCTCGCCATCGCGCTGAAGGGGGCGGAGGCGCTGCAGCGCGACCATTTCCTGTCCGTCCTGTCCGAGCGCGCCCGCATGATCCTCCAGGACGAGATCGAGAACATGGGGCCGGTGCGCATGCGCGACGTCAACGAGGCGCAGGCGGAGATCGTGCAGGTCGCCAAGGCCATGGCCGACGACGGGGCGATCGTCCTTCCGCAATCGGACGAAGCGGACGCCGTCGTTTACTGATGGCCGTCGTATACTGATGGGTGTGCTGATGCCGGACGCGGTCGCCGAGGTTGGCCATCTGCTGGCGGTGGTGGAGGCGCTGGAGCCGCGGGCGGCGCAGGAGCTGCGCGGCGGGCTGCCGCGCTGCGATTCCACCTTCGGTCTCGGGCTGGCCTTCTTCCTGGCGGCGACCGCCAACGGCGCGCGGGCGTGGCTGGGGCCGAAGCGCTGCCGCCTGCTGGAGCAGCTCGACGGAGGCGCCCTGCTGGACGACCTCGACCTGGCGCTGGCGCCGCGCCACCGCCGCACCGCCGACGGGCGGGAGTGGCGGGTGATGAGCATCCCGGTGATGGACGGCACGGCGGCGGGCGGCTGCCGCGGCCTGCTCTGCGCCATATCCGACGGGGCCGATCTTCAGACGGGGAGCGCGCTGGTCCTGCAGATGCGTTTGCCGGCGCTGGGGGCGGTGCAACTCGTCGCGGCGGGGGAGGGGCGGCGGTTCGACGTGACGCTGCAGACCGGCGGCGGTCTGTCCTCCGCCGCGCTGGCCGACATGCAGGACGGCTTCGCCGGAGCCATGGGCGACGCGGGCCTGGGCGGCGACCTGACGGTAGGGCCGCTGGCCGGGGCGTGGCTGGACCTGGAGGAGGAGGCGCTCAGCGCGGACTGGTCGGGGTGAGGGGGAAGTGGTCGTGCCGGGCCCCCACCCTTCCCACGGCTCACGCCGTGGGCCCCTTCCCTCCCCCGCTTCGCAGGAGAGGGAGGTTCAATCCCCTCCCCTG
>NZ_JBFUHT010000035.1:0-51326 GCF_056402275.1 Azospirillum sp. P4_B5 | reverse complement strand
CGCCGCGAAGACTTGGCGTCGCCTGCAGGGGGAAAACCAGTTGCCCAAGGTCATCCAGGGCGTCACATTCCGCGATGGCATCGAGGTCACGGAAACCGCGTCACAGAGCGCCGCCTGACCAGACCATCACCCACTTTCCCGCATAGCTCCGCTGGAGCCGGCGCCTCGGCGGATCCTATGTAATGGAGCATGCAAGAGCTTTCTGTGATCCCGGACTGCCGTGTCGTGAAGGTTGAACCTGTTGATGCGATTGGTCTCGTCAGATGTACGGACGCGCCAGCTTCGATCTGCTGCGCCGTCGCGATCTCCTCGCAACCTGATCCACGCAAAGTGCGGGAGAACCGGGGAACGGGGATCACCTCAGTCCCTCACAACTGGGCAAGGGTCTGCCGCATCACTTCCGCCGTGGCGAGGTCAGCCGGAAAGAAAGCTTCGATGGCCAGTTCGGACAAGGTGATGTCCACCGCCGTTCCAAACACCGTCGTGGTGCTGAAGAAGCTGAGCGTCCCGGCTTCCGTCCTGAGCCGCAGAGGAACCACCACGCCATCATGCGACGACAACGGCTCGCCCCGGCCGTGCGGAGCCTGCCCGCCGGGCATCGGGTAGCCCTTCAACTCGCCGAACAGCGCAGCCAGCACGGGATCGGCGCTGACGTCGATCTGCCGGATCAGCCGGTGCAGGATGTGCGCCCGCCACTGGGCGAAGTTCTCGATCCGCGGTGCCAGCCCGGAAGGGTGAAGGCTGAGGCGCAGCACGTTCACCGGAGGCTGGAGAAGGTCCGGCGAAGCGCCGGTGAGCAGCGGGGCGACCGCCCGGTTGGCCGCAACCAGCGTCCAGTGCCGATCCACGGCCAACGCCGGGTGAGGCTCGTGCCCGGTCAGCACGAGATCGACCGCCTGACGGGCGGCCTGCATCTCCGGATCGCCCAGCCGGTGTTCGGAAAAGACCGGCGCGAAGCCCGCGGCGGCGAGCAGCGCGTTGCGGTCGCGCAGCGGAATGTCCATCCGCTCCGCCAAATGGAGCAGCATGGTCCGGCTGGGCTGCGAGCGCCCGGTTTCCAAGAAGCTGACGTGCCGGGTCGAGATGTCGGCTTCGCAGGCGAGGTCGAGTTGGCTCAAGCCACGCCGCTTGCGCCACGCGCGCAGCAACTCGCCGACCGGTTGGCGCGGCACGGTCCTGGGGGGCGGTCGGTGCCGGGTGGCTGTTTGCGGCATTGTTCCGGCCTCCGGTCCGGCGTTTTCGGTGTTTTGCGCTCCACATGATACCAACGCTGCCGATCATGCATCCAGAAAGGTCAGCAGGTCGCGGTTGAAGCGGTCCATATGCGTCAGGAACAGACCGTGCGGCGCCCCCTCGTAGACGGTCAGCGTCGCGTTCGGCATCAACTCGGCGGTTTTCCTTCCGGTGATGCCAAGCGGGCTGGAGACATCCAGATCGCCGTGGATCAGCAGGGTCGGCACGGTGATGTCCCGAAGCTCCCGCTGGAAGTCGGTGGACGTCGTCGCCCGATGGCAGTCCAGAAGCGCCTTCATCGAGGCTTGCAAGGCCATCGATTTCACCCAGGCCATCATGCCGGGTGAACTGTCCGCCGTCATGAAGGGGCGAATGTTGTCCTCCAGCCATGCCGGAAAGTCCCGCATCAGCCAATCCGAGCGGAAGGCTTCGAAGACGGCAGGATCGATTCCGTCAGGGTGGTCGTCGGTCCGGGAAAGCGTTGGTGTCATCGTGCCGACCAGAACCGTGCGGGAAACGCGGCGGCTGCCGTGCCGGCTCAGGTAGCGGATGATTTCCCCACAGGACATGGAATGGCCGACCAACGTAACACCGTCCAGATCCAGCGTGTCGAGCAGGGTTGCGAGGTCGTCGGCCAGCCGGTCGAAGTCGAAGCCGATTCCCGGGTCGCTCGACCGGCCATGGCCGCGACGGTCGTACGCGACGCAGCGGTAACCGCGCTCAGTCAGCGCCAACATCTGATAGGCCCAGGAGTCGGAGTTCAGCGACCAACTGGACAGAAAGACGACGGGTTTCCCCAGCCCCCAATCCCGGTAGTAAAGCTTTACGCCGTCGTCCGTGTGGATGAAGCCGGGCTGGGCCGGGTCGGCGGGAGATATCGAAGGCATGTTCATAGTTGGTGCTCCTGCGTTCGGGACGCTGCGGGACGGGAAAGCCGGTGCGCTATGCACCTTCCGGAACCCGGTCCAGAAAGCCGCTCACCGAGCGGATGCGTCCATCGGCGGCCAACCGGATGAAGTCGGTGCCGCCGGCAATGGGCTCTGCCCCCGCCGGAGCGAGGGACCAGGAGAAGCGCACGCGGTCGTTGTGACCGTCGGGCGTGCCGTGCAGGAAGAAACGACAACTCGGGAACCGCTGCTGCACGGCGCCGATCAGGGCGTTAATGCCGGTGTGGCCATTTGCCTGCATCATCGGGTCAAGGTAATGCGCGTCATCGCTCCAGTGTTCAATGAGCAACGCCAGCCGGCGGTTGGGGGCTGTCTCGTTCCATGTGTCGATGTAGCGCTGAGCGATTTGGGTGGCATTCGTCATGGCGGAACTCCTTTGTAGGATTGCCCGGATCGACCGGACACCCACAGCATCGTCATTCCGCGATCCATCTGCGATTACGTGGGAGGTAAAGGAAAAGCCTTTGATGGCCCGGTGACCACATAGCTGTGCAAGATGGCCATCGGCGGGATCGAGATCACGGCTGGCCTGTGCCTTCGGGCACCGGGCCTGCCGGGACAACCTCTCGGTTCTGTACACGCGCACGCCGCGGCTGCTGGAGGATCTGGCGCTCGCCTGCGCCGACGGCCGCTATCCGCGCCTGCTCAAGACGCTGGCGCGCGTTCAGTTGCTGATCCTGGACGACTGGGGCGTGACGCCGATGACCGCCGACCAGCGGCGCGATCTGCTGGAGGTGATCGACGACCGAACCGGCCGCGCGGCGACGCTGATCACCAGCCGGTTGCCGGTGCCGGAATGGCACGCGGCGATCGGCGGGTTGACGCTGGCCGACGCCATCCTGGACCGCGTGCTGCACAGCGCCCATCGCATCGAGTTGGCCGGCGAGTCCATGCGCAAGCGCAACGCGTTCGCCGCGACGGCTTGACCCGGCCGCCGCGCTTCTGCAACCTACACGTCATCCAGCAGCCAGCCGAGGCTGCCCCCGCGCGGAGTGGACGTCATCCGCCGGAACACCTGGACGCCATCGACCGGAATCGGTGGACACCTTCGCGCTGGAACCACCGCGCGCAATCACCGGAATACGCACGGACCGCCAACAGACCAGGATCGTCCGTGCCGTCGAACAGCCGCTCGTGCCAGTGGCGGAAGGCGGCAGCGCGGTCGGCGTAGGCCCATGGTTTGCTCCCCTCTGCCGAGCGTCCGAGCCCGAGGACATAGCGGCTGCTGTCCCACAGGAAGAACGGAGGAGGCTTGATCCCCGACCGCTTGAACGAGCGTGGCACCGTCATCGGCCGCCCGTGGCTCTGGCCGTTCGCCCCGAGCCGCAGATCGTCGCAGGCGACGGCCTCACCATCGGTGGACAGCACGAGCCCGAAGGTGATGCATTCGCGGGTGAAGCCGAAGGGGACGACGTCATGGCAGCGTTCCAGCCGGTCGTAATGGGCGGCAAGAGCGGCAAGGACGCTCATGGCCGCACCGCCGCCGCAACAAAAGGCGGAACGCAGATGACGCCGTCGCGCAGGACGGCATGAAAAAAACGGGAGGCATGATTGTTGGCGTAATCGATGTCCAGGAGCATGAGACCGAGGTCGCGGTCGCGCTGGTCGTCGGAGAGCTGGTGCATCGGGGGGGCCCTCCCACAGCATGACGTCGGCCGGAAACTCGCGGGTGCCGAGGCAGGGGGAGCGGAAGCATTGGCCGCGCCGGGCGCGACGGGTGAAGATGCCAAGGGGGATGTCCAGCCGGTCCCCAACCGGGGCGTCATCGGTCAGGGTGAGGCGGGCGGTGATGAGATAATCGACCTCGACCAGGATGGTGGCGGCGCGTCGTTGCCGGTTGTCGGCGGCGATTCGCGGCAGGGTCTGAAAGGCACCGTTCCGCATGGCCTGGCGCACGGAGGCAAGCGGAATGCGGTTGCCGATCTCGTTGCGGCTCAGTGACTGGAAGCGGATCGGTTTGAGGACATGGATGCGGTCGATGATCCAGCGCAGCCCAGAGCGCCAATACACGCTGTCGAAGATACCGCGAGCGGTGGACGGAGTAATGACATCATAGGAGACGCGTTCGGTTTTCGACTCCGCGCGGGAAAAGCAAGCCCGGGCCCCCGAGACGCGCAATGTGACGCTGTGCGACATGCGGGCCTCCTACGGTGAGCGTTCACCAGCAGGACAGTCGAATTCCACCTCTCTGAAATCGGGCATTCGTAAGTGAATCATAGAAAAATTCACCGATATATAGATCATCATTCTATTCAATACTGATTATTTGAGTTCTCTATTAGGTTTATCAAAAGACGTTGATCCAATTTATATTCCATAGATGCCTTTTTATTTACAGATGGGAGGAGTAAATATTATTTCTCAACCATCACGAAACCTACCCTTCCTGACCATGAAAGCAATCCAAAAGCGAGCCTTGGCCAAGCGACCACAACACGCAGAAAGCGCATCCTATTTCACAAGAAAAATTGTCCATTGGGCGCTGTTTCACAGCCACCCAACATCCTGGTCGGCGATCTTGGCGCGCGGTTGCAGCGGACCATTTTATGGTTCCACGGAGTGCGGTTTATGCGTGCTCTCGTAACAGTTTATGGTTCCATCTAGAAGTCCTTCACCGCCCCGATCAGGAACTCCTTGTTTCCCTCGGGACCGGTGATCGGGCTTTCGGTGATATCCAGCACGCGCCAACCCGGCAAGGCGTCGAGCCACCCGCGGATGCGGTCGCAGACCTCCTGGTGCAATTCCGGCTCGCGCACCACCCCGCCCTTGCCGACGCGGCCCTTGCCGACCTCGAACTGGGGCTTGATGAGGGCGACGAGTTGCCCGCCCGGCACCGTCAGGGCGAGCGCCGCCGGCAGCACCACCTCCAGCCCGATGAAGCTGGCGTCGCACACCACCATGTCCACCGGATCGGGAATCTCGGCGCTGGTCAAGTGGCGGGCGTTGGTCTTCTCCAGCACCACGACGCGCGGGTCGTTGCGCAGCTTCCAGGCCAACTGTCCATGCCCGACGTCCACCGCATAGACCTTGGCGGCACCGCGAGTCAGCAGCACGTCGGTGAAGCCGCCGGTCGAGGCGCCCACGTCGATGGCGGTCAGGCCGGTGGGGTCGATGCCGAAGGCGTCCAGCCCCTTGACCAGCTTCAACCCGCCGCGCGACACCCAGGGATGGTCCTGCCCCTTCACCGACAGAGGAGCGTCCTCGGCGATCGGATCGCCGGCCTTGTCGATGCGCTTGGTGTCGGAATAGACCAGCCCGGCCAGGATCAGCGCCTGCGCCTTGGCGCGGCTTTCCGCCAGCCCGCGCTCCACCAGCGCCACATCCGCACGCACCCGCGCCATCTCAGAACTCCCCCATCGACGAGGGTGGATGCATGGCGCAGGACGCGGCGTTCGGCAAGAGGCGATGGACCGTCACGAGCGAAGGATGGTCAGAAAGGCAGATCCAGGACGAAGCGGGTGCCTGGAACGTTCGGCTCCGCGCGCAGCTTGCCCTTCAATTGGCCGGCGAAGGCCCGCGCCACCTTCATGCCCAGCGTGTCGGCACGCGCCACCTCGAATCCCTGTGGCAGACCGCGCCCATGGTCGGAGACGGTCAAGCGATGGCCACCCTCGTCTTGCGGCACGAGGCTGACTTCAATGTCTCCCGGGCTGCCTGCCGCGTAAGCGTATTTGGTGGCGTTGCCGACCAGTTCGTTGACGATGAGGGCGAGCGGGATCACCGAATCCACCGGCAGCATCGCCTGTTCCACCGTCACGGCGATGCGCCGTTCCGGCCCGCCGACCGCGAAGTGGCTTTCCATCTCCCGGCAGGCATCGCTCAGATAGGCCCCGAAATCGACGAGACTGCCGCGGGCGGCGGCGTGCACGCGCTGGTGCGCCTGGGTCACCGTGCCGATGCGGCTGCACGCCTCCTGGAAGGCGCGGCGCATGTCCGGGTCCTTGGCCGACAGGGTCTGGAGCGTCAAGAGGCTGGATACGAGCTGAAGCGTGTTCTTGACCCGGTGGCTGACCTCCCGCGCGTGATGCTGGGCGGTCTCGGTCGATTCGGATTCGGCGGGACGCAGGGTGACCAGCAGCGACGGGCCGCCGTCGAGCGCGGCCAGATCAAGGTTCCAGGACACTTCGTCCGGCCCGGAGACCCGCAGGCGGGCGCCCTCGCCGTTGGCCAGCGCCTCGGCGACGCGCGCGGCGGAGGCCTCCGGGAAACGGTCCGGCAAGGGATGCCCTGGTACCAAGCCCAGGGCGCGCATGGTCGCGTTGGCGTAAAGACAACGGAAGGACGCGCCGTCGACCACGGCGGTGGGCATCGGCGACGCTTCAACGATGGACCGGAACATCCCCGGACCATCCTGAGCCGAAGCTCCGTTTTCGTCGGATGCGCGCCCAGCGCCCGCTGCAAACACCTGAGGCATGTTCGACAAAACCCAGTCCCGCCGGATACGTTAATTATCTATTGTTTTCGAATTGTAAGACAGCAGTCCCAGCCGCACCAGAGAAAGCGCCCCGCCCAACCTTAGGCTAATGGCATTAGCCCCTTCGTCCAGGATCGAGCCGGCGGCGCTTTCCTTCCGGATTCAGGCCCGCACCGCCGCCGCCTCGATCCCCAGCGCTTGCAACGCGGTGGCGACGATGTGGCGAGCGGCCAGACCGGCCTCCTCATACTGTTTCGTCGGGCTGTCATGGTCGAGAAAGCGGTCGGGCAGGACCATCGGGCGGATCTTCAACCCGCCGTCCAGCAGCCCGGCCATCGCCAGATGCTGCAGCACGAAGCTGCCGAAGCCGCCGACCGAGCCCTCCTCGATGGTGATCAGCACCTCATGCTCCAACGCCAAACGGCGCACCAGCTCCTCGTCCAGCGGCTTGGCGAAGCGCGCGTCGGCCACCGTCGTGGACAGGCCGCGCGCGCCCAGCTCCGCCGCCGCCTTGCGCGCCTCGGCCAGACGCGTGCCGTAGCTGAGGATCGCCACCTTGGTGCCTTCCTGGAGGATGCGGCCCTTGCCTATGGGCAGCACCTCGCCGCGCTCCGGCAGTTCCAGCCCCACCCCCTCGCCGCGCGGGTAGCGCAGCGCCGAGGCGCGGTCGTCGATGGCGGCGCTGGTCGCCACCATATGCATCAGCTCCAGCTCGTCCGCCGCCGCCATCAGCACGATGTCGGGCAGGCAGCCGAGATAGGCCACGTCGAAGGCCCCGGCGTGGGTCGCCCCGTCAGCCCCGACCAGACCGGCGCGGTCGAGCGCGAAGCGCACCGGCAGGCGTTGCAGCACCACGTCGTGCACCACCTGGTCGTAGGCGCGCTGCAGGAACGTTGAATAGATCGCGCAGAAGGGCTTGAAGCCCTCGGTCGCCAGCCCGGCGGCGAAGGTCACGGCGTGCTGCTCGGCGATGCCGACGTCGAAGCAGCGGTCGGGAAAGCGCTGGCCGAACAGGTCGAGACCCGTACCCGAGGGCATGGCCGCGGTGATGCCGAGCACGCTGGGGTCGCGCTCCGCCTCGGCGATCAGGGCGTTGGCGAAGACGCGGGTGTAGGTCGGGGCGTTGGACTTGGGCTTCGACTGGGCGCCGGTGACGACGTCGAACTTGGCCACCGCGTGCAGCTTGTCGGCCGACGCCTCGGCGGGGCCGTAGCCCTTGCCCTTCTTGGTGACGACGTGGATCAGGACCGGCTTGTCGTCGTCGGCGTCGCGCACGTTCTGCAGGACCGGCAGCAGATGGTCCAGATTGTGCCCGTCGATCGGGCCGATGTAGTAGAAGCCCATCTCCTCGAACAGCGTGCCGCCGGTGACCATGCCGCGGGCGTACTCCTCCGCCCGCCGCGCCGCCGTGCGCAGCGGCCGCGGCAGCTGCTCCGCGATGTCCTTGGCCAGATGGCGCAGGCTGAGATAGGGCTTCGACGAGATCAGCCGCGACAGGTATGCGCTCATCGCGCCGACCGGCGGGGCGATGGACATGTCGTTGTCGTTCAGGATGACGATCAGCTTGCTGTTCGCCGACCCGGCGTTGTTCATCGCCTCGTAAGCCATGCCGGCGCTCATCGCGCCGTCGCCGATCACGGCGACCACATGGTTGTCGCGGCCCAGCTGGTCGCGCGCCACCGCCATGCCCAGCCCCGCGGAGATCGAGGTGGAGCTGTGGCCGGCGCCGAAGGGATCGTACTCGCTCTCCGACCGGTTGGTGAATCCCGACAGCCCGCCGCCGGTGCGCAGGGTGCGGATGCGGTCGCGGCGCCCGGTCAGGATCTTGTGCGGGTAGCACTGGTGCCCGACGTCCCAGATCAGCCGGTCGGCCGGTGTCTGGAACACATAATGCAGGGCGACGGTCAGCTCGACCACCCCCAGCCCGGCGCCCAGATGACCGCCGGTCACCGACACCGCGCTGATGGTTTCCGTGCGCAGCTCGTCGGCCACCTGCCGGAGCTGTTCGGGCTTGAACGCGCGCAGGTCGGCGGGGGTGCGGACGAGGTCGAGAAGCGGCGTCTTGTCGTTGGGGGTCACGTTCGAAACGTCCTCCGTTCAGGTCCGCCGCGCGACGACGAAGTCGGCGACCGCTTTGAGGATATCGGCGCGCCCGTCGAAGATCTCCAGGTGCGCCTTGGCCTGGACGGCCAGCATCGCGGCCTGCGAGCGGGCACGGTCCTGCCCGAGGATGGACACGAAGGTCGACTTTCCGGCCTCCGCGTCGCGCCCGACCGACTTGCCGGTTTCCGCCTCCGTCCCCTCGACGTCCAGCAGGTCGTCGACGATCTGGAAGGCCAGCCCGAGATCGTGGGCGTAGGCGCGCAACGCAAGCCGCTGCGGCGGCGGGGCCTTGCCCAGGATGCCGCCGGCCTCGCAGGAGAAGGCGATCATGTCGCCGGTCTTCATGCGCTGGAGCCGCGTCGTCGTGCCGAGGTCGAAGGTCTCATGCTCGGCGATCAGGTCGAGCATCTGACCGCCGACCATGCCGTGCGGTCCGGCCGCCTTGGCCAGCGCCGCCACGAGCTGGCAGCGCACGTTCGGGTCTTCGTGGGTCGCCGGATCGGCCAGCACCTCGAAGGCGTAGGTCAGCAGCCCGTCGCCGGCCAGGATGGCGGTCGCCTCGTCGAACTTGCGGTGCACGGTCGGCTGGCCGCGGCGCAACTCGCCGTCGTCCATCGCCGGCAGGTCGTCGTGGACCAGAGAGTAGCTGTGGACGAACTCCACGGCCACGGCGACGCGCAGCGCGCAATCCGGGTTGACGCCGAACAGCGCCGCGGACTGGCACACCAGGAAGGGACGCAGCCGCTTGCCGCCGTTCAGGCAACCGTAGCGCATCGCCTCCAGCACACGCGATTCGGGAAGGTCGGTGGTCGGCAGGAGGTGCAGGATCGCACGCTCCACATCGGCGGCCATGTCGGCCATGGCTGTCTTGAGGTCGGTCTGCACGTCAGTCGATCCGGGCGGGTTCGGTGCCGAGGGTGCCATCGGCGGCAACGGTGATGCGGTCGATCTTGGCCTGGGCCTCCCGCAGCTTCGCCTCGCAATGCCGCTTCAGCGCAGTGCCGCGCTCGTAGGAGGAGATCGCGTCGTCGAGCTTGCCGCGCCCGTCTTCGAGCTGGCGCACGATGCGCTCAAGCTCGGCCAGCGCGTCCTCGAAGCTGAGGGCGGCGATGTCGGGGGGAATGTGAGCGAGGTCAGCCATGATCCATCCGGCCAATGATCCATACGATGGGGTGCCCGCGATGGGACCGAAAACCGAAATTATGGCTCAGCCCCCAAATGCGCAAGGCCCGCGGCGGGCGTATCACGCTCCCACCACGGGCCTAGCCGGAAGAATCGGCCGGAAGAGTCGGAAAGCTCAGCAATACATCAATTCGCGCACATGCGCCGCGGTGGCCGACGCCAGCGCACGCAGGTTGTAGCCGCCTTCCAGCACGGACACGATGCGGGCGCCGCAATGGGTGCGGGCCAGATCGCCCAGCTTGCGGGTGGCCCAGGCGAAGTCGTCGTCGGTCAGGTGCAGGCCGGCCAGTGGGTCGCGCGAATGGGCGTCGAATCCGGCGGAGATGATCAGCAGGTCCGGTTTGAAGTGATCGATGGCCGGCAGGATGATGTGGGTCATCGCGTGCCGGAACTCTGGCGAGCCGGACATGGCGGCGAGCGGCGCGTTGACGCAGTTGCCGTACTCGCCCTTCTCCCCCGCGTCGCCCGTGCCGGGATAGAGCGGCGACTGGTGGGTGGAGCAATAGAGCAGGTCCGGGTCGCGCTGGAAGATGTCCTGCGTGCCGTTGCCGTGGTGGACGTCGAAATCCATCACCGCCACCCGCTGCAGCCCGTGCGCCGCCCGCGCGTGGTAGGCGCCGACCGCGGCGTTGTTGAACAGGCAGAAGCCCATGGCCTTTTCATGCTCGGCATGGTGCCCCGGCGGCCGCACGGCGCAGAAGGCGTTGCGCGAATGGCCCGACGCCACCGCGTCCACCGCCGCGACCACCGCCCCGGCGGCGCGCAGCGCGGCCTCGCCCGAACCGGGGGAGATCACCGTGTCGGCGTCGATGCCGGCGTGCTCCTGTTCCGGGACCAGGGCCAGGATGCGCTCGACATGCTCCTGCGGGTGCGCCCGGGAGAGCTGCTCCAAGGTGGCGAGCGGCGCCTCCTGCCGTTCGAGCATGTAGAATTCTTCGGTCTCAAGAGCCGCCAGCACCGCGCGAAGCCGGTCGGCGCATTCCGGATGGCCCAGCCCTGTGTCGTGGTCCAGGCAGGCGGCGTGGGTGAACAGGGTGGTGAACATGCTTTTCTGTCTTTTTCGTTCGTGTTCGAGGCATTTCCCTGCGTCCATTCTTCCCGGAACGCTAATGAAAGTACAGGATGATTGCGGGGCTTATCGTCACATCCCCCAACCGCCGCCCCCACCCCTTTTGCGCGGCGTACGTGCAAGCCATACCGCTCATCGGCGCCGTCAGGCGCAACGCTCGATCACGAAGCGGTAGACACCGCCCTCCTCCACGCTGGAGGCCAGCCGGTTGCCGGTGGCCTCGCAGAAGGCGGCGAAATCCTTGGGCGCGCTGGGGTCGGTCGCCTCGACGGTCAGCGTCGATCCGGGTGGCACCGTCTTCAGCGCCTTGCGCGCGCGCAGCACCGGCAACGGGCATTGCAGCCCCTTGGCGTCGAGCGTCTGGTCGGCCATCGTTCCTTGAACTCCTTCGGTCACCGCCGCAACGATTCGAGGCCGCGAGTCTAGAACGGTGGCGCACGCGCCTTCAACCCGTTGAACGGTGCTTTCGCGGAACGGGGAACATTCTTTCGACTACGGGACATCCACGGGTAGACAGGGCGGTACACTCTTCCATATGATTGAACACGAACGATAAACGGCGGTGCTGCGGCGCAAAGGTTGGGCGCAACGGTTCGCTGTTGCTTGGCGCCGATGGAAACGGTCGTTTCATGAACATTGCCGATCTGCAGAGCAACGCACGGCGGGCCAGCACGCTGCTCAAAGCCATGAGCAACGAGCGCCGCCTGCTCATCCTGTGCTATCTGACCGAGGGCGAGAAGTCGGTCGGCGAGTTGGAGGAACTGGTCGACCTCAGCCAGTCGGCCCTGTCCCAGCATCTGGCCCGCCTGCGCCGCGACAAGCTGGTGCGGACGCGCCGCGCCGCCCAGAACATCTATTACTCGCTGAACGGTCACGAAGCGCAGACCATCATGGCGACGCTCCACGATCTGTTCTGCGCGCCCGTCGCCCGCAAGAAGGACGAGGAGTCCCCCACCTCCGCCGAAGAACCCAGCAGCGCTTCGGCCTGAGCGCGGCTCCTTCTCGGCTCAGGCTTTTCCGAAGAAGCGCCGCCCGAACAGAAGAACCGCCAGGGCCAGGACCAGCCAGCCCAGAATGAAGGCGCTGCCCCCGGTCGGGGCCGTCATGGCGAAGGAGAGCGGGCCGCTGGTTGCCGTGGCGTAGAGTGTTCCGCTGAAGAGCAGGATTCCGGCCACGAACAGCCACCCCGACAGGCGCAGCGCCAAGCGCGCCGGGCCATCGGCGGTGCGCAGCAGAGCGACCAGGGCGACCAGGGCCAGGGCGTGCCACATCTGGTATTGCCCGGCGAGCCGGAACAGCTCCTGCCCCCGCGGGTCGTCGGCGAGCCCATGGCTGGCATAAGCGCCGGCCCCCACCGCAACCGCACCGTTCAGGGCCGCGAAGGCCACCCAGAGCCGATCAACCAATCCCATAGGTCCTCTCCACGCTGGCGTTCCCGCATTCCGCCGATTGCGGGCGGCGGGAAAAGTTCGATCTCGTAACCAACTGGCCCACCCTTTGCTTAGCATGGGCAGGCCGGCCATCCTACCCCCTCGGGAAACCGGGAGTTTGCGGCGGTCCGGCGCAAATTGATTTGCAAAATGCCAAAGGCTCGTCGTGAACCACAACATTCTGCACCGGCAGCCGCAAGACACCCGCCACATCGAACCGGCGCCGCACAGCGCGCCGGTCTCGCTGACCGCGTCATCATCGCCCACGGAAGATCGGCTGATCGCCTGGGCGATGGCGCGCGGCGGGCGTCTGCTGGTGGTGGACGACAGCCCGACCAACCGGCTGCTGACCGCGGCGCTGATGCGAAAGGTCGGCTTCACCGTGGACACCGCGGACGGCGGGGCGGAGGCCATCGCCTCCGTCACCATGGCGGAAACGCCCTACGACGCCGTGCTGATGGATGTCGCCATGCCGGACGTCGACGGGATCGCCGCGACCCTGGCCATCCGGGCGATGACCGGCCCCCGCGCCATGGTGCCGATCATCGCGGTCACCGCCCACGGCTTCGCCGAGGACCGCGACCGCTGCGTGTTCGCCGGCATGAACGATTACGTGCCCAAGCCGGTCCGCCGCCCCGAGTTGCTGGCCGCCCTGAAGCGCTGGCTGGATCCCGGGATGCCGGAGGGCGAGACCGTCAGAAAGACGAGCCCGGCTCCTTGAGAAACTCCGCCTCCTCCGGCGTCGTCTCGCGGCCGAGGACGGCGTTGCGGTGGGGAAAACGGCCGAAGCGCGCGATGACCGCGCGGTGGCGTTCGGCGTAATCCACGACCTCCGGATCGCTCACCCGTTCCCGGAACAGGGTGCAGGACAGATCCTGACAGTCCATGTCCTCCTGATGCTCGAACGGCAGGTAGAGGAAGATCCGCTCGTCCTCGCTGCATTCGAGGTCATAGCCCTGCTCGACCACATGGCGGGCCACCGCCAGCGCCTTGCCGTCGGTCGCGAAGGCCCGCGGCGAACCGCGGAAGACGTTGCGCGGCACCTGATCCAGCAGGACGCAGAGCGCCAGACAGCCGTCCACATCCTCCAGCCAATGATCGTACCGCCCCGCCGCCGCAGCCTCGTGATGGGGAAGCAGCGTGTCGCGCACCGTCCGGTCGAAGCTGTCGGACTGGCGGAACCAGTAGGGCTTCATCGCCTCGTCGAACCAGAAATCCACGATCTCGTCGATCAGCCTGTCGGTCATCTGCACCACCTTCGCCTGGGAATGGGGTCGTCGGTAAAGAAATCCTCGGCCATAAAAGAACAGGGCGCCCGAAGGCGCCCTGTCCAGTCTCGATCATCCACACCGGGCCGTCGATGCGGCTCAGTGCAGGGTGCTCCACAGCTTGCGCTTGGTGGCGTACATCAGGCCGGCCAGCACGATCAGGAACAGGATCACCTTCACGCCCATCTGCTTGCGCGCATCCATGTGCGGCTCGGCGATGAAGGTCAGGAAGGTGCTGATGTCGTGGGCCTGCTGCTGCACCGTCGCCGGGGTGCCGTCGGCGTAGGTCACGCCGTCCGGCATCAGGATGTTGGGCATGCCCACCTGATGGCCCGGGAAGTACTTGTTGTAGTTCATGCCCGGCATCAGGGTCACGCCTTCCGGTGGGTTCTCCTCGAAGCCGGTCAGGAAGGCGTAGAGATAGTCCTCGCCGCCGACGCGGGCCTTCGCCATCAGCGACAGGTCCGGCGGCAGGGCGCCGTTGTTGGCGGCCCGGGCGGCGTTGTCGTTGGGGAACGGCGACGGGAAACGGTCGGCCGGGATGCCCGGACGCATGAACATCTCGCCCGCGTCGTTCGGACCGGCCTGGACCTCGTAGCCGGCGGCGATCGCCTTCAACTCGTCCTCATTGAAGCCGATGCCCGCAAGCGTGCGGATCGGGACCAGCTTGGCCGAGTGGCAGGTCGCGCAGACTTCCTTGAAGATCTGGAAGCCGCGCTGCGCCGAGGCCTTGTCGATGGTGCCGAAGACGCCGCTGTGCGACCACTCCTGCTTGGGAATGTGCACCGCTTCCGACGCCTGCGCGGCGCCGGCCAGGCCCAGGGCGACGGCCGCGGAGAGGATGGCAGACTTCAGAGAGCGCATTATGCCTTCTCCATGGGCTTGGCGTGGGCGCCGGCGGCAACGCGGCCACCGCCCTTCAGAACCGGTTCGCAGATGCTGGCGGGAAGCGGCAGCGGCCGCTCCAGCTTGCCCAGCAGCGGCAGCAGGATCAGGAAGTGGAAGAAGTAGTAGGCCGTGCCGATGCGGGCGACCAGCAGCCACACGCCTTCCGCGGGCATCGCGCCGGCGTAGCCCAGGACCAGGGCGTCGATGGCGAGGATCCAGAAGAACTGGCGGTAGATCGGACGGAACTTGCAGCTGCGCACTTTGGAGGTGTCGAGCCACGGCAGGGCCGCCAGCACCGCGATGGCGCCGAACATGGCGAGCACGCCGCCCAGCTTGTCCGGGATCGCGCGCAGGATCGCGTAGAACGGCAGGAAGTACCATTCCGGAACGATGTGCGCCGGGGTGACCAGCGGGTTGGCCGGGATGTAGTTGTCCGGGTGGCCGAGGTAGTTCGGGGCGAAGAAGACGAAGCCCGCGTAGAAGATCAGGAACACGACGACCGCGAAGCCGTCCTTGACCGTGACGTAAGGGTTGAACGGCACGGTGTCCTGCGGGCCCTTGGCGTCGATGCCCAGCGGGTTGTTGGAGCCGGAGACGTGCAGGGCGGCGGTGTGCAGGACGACCAGGCCGAGCAGCACGAACGGCAGCAGGAAGTGCAGCGCGAAGAAGCGGTTCAGCGTCGGGTTGTCGACCGAGAAGCCGCCCCACAGCCAGGTCACGATCGGGTCGCCGACCAGCGGAAAGGCCGAGAACAGGTTCGTGATGACGGTGGCGCCCCAGAAGCTCATCTGGCCCCACGGCAGCACGTAGCCCATGAAGGCGGTCGCCATCATGGCCAGCAGGATCAGCACGCCGAGGATCCACAGGATCTCGCGCGGCGCCTTGTAGGAGCCGTAGTAGAGGCCGCGGAACATGTGGATGTAGACGGCGATGAAGAACATCGACGCGCCGTTGGCGTGGACGTAGCGCAGCAGCCAGCCGTAGTTGACGTCGCGCATGATGCGCTCGACCGAATCGAAGGCGATGGTCGTGTGCGCGGCATACTGCATCGCCAGCACGAGGCCGGTGGCGATCATGATGACCAGCATGATGCCGGCGATGGCACCGAACGCCCACAGATAGTTGACGTTCCGGGGCATCGGATACTGGTTGTACTCATGGTCCAGCATCGTGAAGATCGGCAGGCGGCTGTCGATCCACTTCACGACGGGATTCTTGAACTGGGGGGCGTGAGCCTGAGCCATCTTGGGGTCTCCAGAACCTTAAGGGCCGCTTAGCCGAGCCGGACCGCGGTGTCGCTCGTGAAAGCGTACTGCGGAACGACGAGGTTGGCCGGGGCGGGACCCTTGCGGATGCGCCCTGCGGTGTCGTAGTGCGAGCCGTGGCACGGGCAGAACCAGCCGTCGTAGTCGCCGCGCGGATCGGTCGGCTTTTGCCCCAGGGGCACGCAGCCCAAGTGCGTACAAATGCCGACGACGATCAGCCATTCCGGCTTCTTGACGCGGGCGTCGTCGGCGGCCGGGTCGCGCAGGTCGCCGAGGTTGACGGTGCGGGCCTCCTCGATCTCCTTTGCCGTGCGGTGGCGGACGAAGACCGGCTTGCCGCGCCAGGTGACGGTGATCGCCTGGCCTTCCTGGACCGGGGCCAGATCCACGTCGATCGAAGCCAGCGCGAGGGTGTCGGCGGCCGGGTTCATGCTGTCGATGAACGGCCAGACGGCCGACGCGACACCAACGGCACCCACGGCCCCAGTGGCGAGGTAGAGAAAATCACGGCGGGAAGCCCCCTCGCCGCCGGGGGCCGCGTGGCCACCCGTCCCGGGCGGATGCGTGGTCTGAGCCATAAGCGTTAATCTCCTCAAGGCATACGCGGCGCGCCGAAGCGCCCTATGACACGTGGACCAGTGTTTATCACGACTTGACGGGCATGTCCGCTCACTGGGTGGGTGGGTGCGCGCCGCGTCGACCGGGGTTGTATCTCCCGGGTATCCGGGGTGCGGTATACAGTCGCGGCAACGCCTTGAAAAGGTTTTGTCATCGGGACAACTTGTCGCGCTTTGCAGTGCACCATTAGACATCGCTGAACCAAAAGGGAATTTCATGCACCTCGTTCTCTTCGAACCGGACATCCCCCAGAACGCCGGGACTCTGATGCGTCTGGCGGCGGGACTCGGGGTGCCCCTGGACCTGATCGAGCCCTGCGGCTTCGTGCTGGACGACCGCAAGCTGCGGCGGGCCGGCATGGACTACATCGACCAGTTGGCCCTGGTTCGGCACAGCTCCTGGGCGGCCTACCGGGCACTGCCGCAGGGCGGGCGGCTGGTGCTGCTGACCACCCGCGGCGCCGTTCCCTATACGGAGTTCGCCTTCGCGCCGGACGACCGGATCATGGTCGGGCGCGAGAGCGCCGGGGTGCCCGACGCGGTGCACGAGGCCGCCGACGCCCGTCTGGTCATTCCCCTGATGCCGCCCGCCCGGTCGCTGAATGTTGCGCTGAGTGCCGCGATGGTGTTGGGTGAAGCCCTGCGGCAGACGGCCGCATTGCCGAGACCCTCGCCCCTTCCTTTGCCCTGACCGACGCCGGACGCCCGCCCATGACCACCCCCTCCACCGACGCCATGGACATCAGAACCGGCCGGCAGGCCCAGGCCAGCGCCTGGTTCGCCGAACTGCGCGACCGCATCTGCGCCGAGTTCGAACGTATCGAGGACGAGCTGACCGGCACCCATTCCGACCTGCCGGCGGGCCGTTTCGAGCGCAAGCCCTGGCAGCGCCCCGACCATGGCGGCGGCGAGGGCGGCGGCGGCGTTATGTCGGTGATGCGCGGCCGCGTGTTCGAGAAGGTGGGGGTCAATGTCTCCACGGTGCACGGCACCTTCAGCCCGGAGTTCCGCGCCAACATCCCCGGCGCCGCGGAGGACGGGCGGTTCTGGGCGTCGGGCATCAGCCTCGTCGCGCACATGCGCTCGCCCCTGGTCCCGGCCACCCACATGAACACCCGCCACATCGTGACCAGCATCGGCTGGTTCGGCGGCGGCGCCGACCTGACCCCGATGGTGCCCGACGAGCGGGACACCGCCGACTTCCACGCCGCCTTCCGCAACGCCTGCGACCGCCACGACCCGACCTGCTACGCGCGCTACAAGGAATGGTGCGACCGCTACTTCTTCCTGCCGCACCGCGGCGAGGCGCGCGGCGTCGGCGGCATCTTCTACGACAACCTGGATTCCGGGAACTGGGAGGCTGACTTCGCCTTCACCCGCGACGTCGGGCTGGCCTTCCTGGAGGTCTTCCCCGCCCTGGTCCGCCGCCACATGAACCGCCCCTGGACCCCGGAGCAGCGCGAGCACCAGCTGATCCGCCGCGGCCGCTACGTCGAGTTCAACCTGCTCTACGACCGCGGGACGACCTTCGGCCTGAAGACCGGCGGCAACACCGAGGCCATCCTGATGAGCATGCCGCCCGAGGTGAAGTGGCCGTAACGGCGCCACCTCACCCCAAACGACGCCCCGCCTCCGCCAGGCACTCGTCCCGTCCCGGCCGGAAATCCTCGGCGATCCACCACGCCTCGACCTGCTTCAGCAACGCGCCCACCACCGGGCCGCGCGGCATCCCCATGGCCAGCAGGTCGCGCCCGGCGATGGGAAGGACCAGGGACGGCAGATCGTCCGCGGTCGCCAGCGCCGCCTTCACCGCGTCGAGCGCCACCGGGCCCGGGGCGTCCACCGCCGCCAGCAGCACGAGGTCGCGGTACAGCCCGGCGTCGCCCAGCCGGTAGAGCGCCTGCCGCCGCTTCACCGGCCCGTCGGAGGGAGCCACGGCCATCGGTGGCTCGGTCAGTGCGGCGAGGCGGTCGCGGTCGGCGTTGGACAGGCGCAGCGTCTGCGCCACGGCCAGCGCCCCCGCCCGGTCGGTGTCCAGCACGGCGGCGAAGCGGCGCACGGCGTCGGGCGGCTCGTCCAGGTCATGCTCCAGCCGGACCAGGCCGTCCAGCGGAGCGGTGCGCACCGCATCGGGCAGCAGATGCGCCATCACGCCGAGCCGGATCATCAACCCCCAGACCGACGCCGGGTCGGCCGCCGCCAGCAGGCGGGACAGTTCGCCGCGCACCCGTTCCCCCGACAGCGTGGGCAGGCGGGGGGCCATCTCCGCGCAGGCGGCCAGCGCCGCTTCGTCCGGCGCTCCGCGTCCATAATGGGCGTGGAAGCGGAAGAAGCGCAGCAGGCGCAGCACGTCCTCTTCGATGCGCTGGCGCGGGTCGCCGACGAAGCGCACCCGCCCGGCGGCCATGTCCGCCAGCCCGCCGAAGGGGTCGTAGACGCAGCCGTCCAGCGTGCAGCTCAGCGCGTTCATGGTCAGATCGCGCCGGGCGGCGTCCTCCCGCCAGTCGTCGGTGAACTCCACGCGGGCGTGGCGACCGAAGGTCTCGACATCACGGCGCAGCGTGGTGATCTCGTAATGAGCCTTCCCCACCACGGCGGTGATGGTGCCGTGCTCGATCCCGGTGGGGATGGCGCCGATGCCCGCGGCCTTCAGCAATTCCATCACCCGCTCCGGCGGAGCGTGGGTGGCGATGTCGATGTCCTTGACCTTGCGGCCCAGCCACGCGTCGCGCACGCAGCCGCCGACGAAGCGCGCGTCCGCCCCTCCCGCGGCGAGGGCGTCGAACACGGCGCGCGTCTCGGGCGCGACCATCCAGGGCTGGGGAGCGATGCGGGCGTTGACGGTCATGGCGGCAGGCTAGCCCGCAAAACGCTCAATTGCCAGATGGCCCGCCGCCGACCACCCGCCCGTCTTCGAGGTGGGCCGGCGTGTAGGGCGTGTGCGGCGCCACCCCGCTGGTCAGGGCGACGGAGCCCAGAGTCACCGCCATCGCCGCCACCCCGGCGAAGACCAGCCAGGGCCAGGGCGCGGTCGCCCACCACGGCGCCGGGCTGTGCGCCTCCTCCGCCTCACGGCGGCGCCGCTCGACGACCAGCACATACAGGGCATAGCCGACCGTGGGCAGGACCAGGGGCAGGATGACCGTCAGGAAGATCCGCAGCACCGCGCCGTCCGCCTTACGATGGTCCGCCGGCGGAGCGATCGCCCAGACGATCGCTTCCCAGGCAGTCGCCCCCCAAGCCCTCGGCGCGCAGGACATCGCAGAGATTCACCAGCATCCCCGCCGTCGCCCCCCAGATGAAGCGCTGCTGGTAGGGGAAGGCGTAGAAATAGCGCCGGGCGCCTTGGAACTCGCGGCTGTGGCGCTGCGGGTTGGTCGGATCGAGGATGGCGGCCAGCGGCACTTCGAACACCTCCGCCACCTCGGTCGGGTCGGGAGTCACCTGGAAGGGCGGGCGCACCAACCCGACCACCGGAATCACCCGGAAGCCGGTGCGCGTCACGTAGGTGTCGAGCCGCCCCAGCACCTCGATGCGGTCGCGTCCCAGCCCGATCTCCTCCTCGGTCTCGCGCAGGGCGGTGTCTTCCGGGTCGCGGTCGTCGCTTTCCATCCGCCCGCCAGGAAAGCTGATCTGCCCGGCATGGGCGGTCAGGTTGGCGGTGCGCTGGGTGAAGATGACCGTCAACTCCTCCGGACGGTCGACCAGCGGCACCAGGACGGCGGCCTCCCGCAGCTTGCCCTGGGAGGGCTCGAAACCGGGATTCAGATCGTGGTCGCCGCGCACCTTCATGGGGCGCAGGCCGGCGGCGGCGCTTCCCGGAAAGCGCTTGCGGATCTCGTCGAGACTCACTCGCCAGGCAGCCTGCCCAGCGCGAAGAAGACCTTCTTGCTCCATACCCCCACCTCAGCCTCACCATCATGGCCGCGCGTGTCGGCCCGGTCCACCATTTCGTAGTAGACCGGCCGGAGAATTCGCGCTTCGAGCCCGTTTCTTATGAGGATATAGGGCGTCGGTTCGCCATTTTCAGGATTGTGGATGACCCTGATCGGATGATCCGGTCCGCATTCGACCCATTCGTCTAAATTTGTACGGAAAGATAGGACCTGTTCGTCTCCACTTCCGCTTGCGGCCATTTCCACGGCGACGAACGGCGTGTCCTCGACCACGATCCGCCCGCGCTCAACCGGAGTGACCAGCCAGAAGTCGCCCGCCTCGTCCCGCCGCAGGACGGTGGCGAACAGCTTGACCAGCTCGATCCGCCGGATCGGGTCGCCCTCGTGGAACCAGGTGCCATCGCGGGCGATGCGGATGTCGAACCGCTGCTCCCTTGCGGTCAGGGGCAGGCTTTCGACGTTTTCCCCACCTGAGAGCGTTTCAATTGGGCGCTTGTCATTCGCCCCGTCATTGCCGACCTTCATCGCTAGCCTTCTCGTCTTTTTCGAGCCTGAGGGGGGCAGAGGGAACTGGCCGCGCAACGTAATTTCGCCATACTCGTCACATAGGTCCAGACTGGCGGATTTGCCACGATGGCCGTTTCGACCCCAGCGGTCATGATTGAGTGGTCATGATTGCCCACCAGAGTGCCCACCAGAGTGCATGGTCTTAAACGGGAGCAGAGACGTGAGCGCAACCGACGCCGTCAATCCGGGGGCCAATCCGGGCCAGAACTTTCCCGCCGGCGAGAACCCGCACCAGCTCATGGCGGAGATCGAGGCGCTGGGCGGCCGGCTGACCCATGTGCGCGACCGCATCGGCCGGATCATCTTCGGTCAGCAGGAGGTCATCGACCTCACGCTGATCACGCTCCTGGCCGGCGGCCACGTGCTGCTGATCGGCGTGCCGGGCCTCGCCAAGACGCGGCTGGTCGAGACGCTGGGCACCGTGCTGGGCCTCGCCGAGAAGCGCATCCAGTGCACGCCCGACCTGATGCCCGCCGACATCCTGGGGTCGGAGGTGCTTGAGGAGAACGAGCAGGGCCGCCGCTCCTTCCGCTTCATTCCGGGGCCGGTGTTCAGCCAGCTCCTGATGGCCGACGAGATCAACCGCGCCAGCCCGCGCACCCAGTCCGCCCTGCTCCAGGCGATGCAGGAGCGTCGCGTGTCGGTCGCCGGCCATTACCACGCCCTGCCTCAGCCCTTCCACGTGCTGGCCACCCAGAACCCGCTGGAGCAGGAAGGCACCTACCCGCTGCCGGAAGCCCAGCTCGACCGCTTCCTGATGCAGATCGACGTCGATTACCCGGACCGCGACGCCGAGCGGCGGATGATGATCGCCACCACCGGATCACTGGACGAGCAGGCGGTGACGGTGCTCTCCCCCGCCGACCTCCAGGTCGCGCAGCGCCTGGTCCGCCGCGTGCCGGTCAGCGAAGGGGTGGTGGACGGCATCCTCGACCTCGTGCGGCGGGGCCGTCCGGAGGCGACCGACCTGCCGGAGGTGCAGCGCCACGTCGCCTGGGGTCCCGGCCCGCGCGCCAGCCAGGCGCTGATGCTCGCCGCCCGCGCCCGCGCGGTGCTGGACGGGCGGCTGGCGCCGTCGCTCGACGACGTGGTGGCCCTGGCGAAGCCCGTGCTGCGCCACCGCATGGCGCTGAACTTCGCGGCGCGGGCGGACGGGATCACGCTGGACGACATCATCAACCGCCTCTGCGCCCCGTTGTCGTAAGGACCCGCCGATGGCCAGTCCCACCCTAGGCGCCACCACCCTGCGGGCGCAGCAGCGCGCGGAGGGGCTGGCCGCCACCCTGCCGCCGCTTCTGGTCGCGGCGGAGCGCGTCGCTTCCACGGTGGCCCAGGGCGTGCACGGACGGCGCCGCGTCGGGCTGGGCGAGACCTTCTGGCAGTTCCGTCGCTACCAGCCCGGCGACTCGCCGCAAATGATCGACTGGCGGCAGTCCGGCAAGACCCAGCCGGTCTATGTGCGCGAGAACGAGTGGGAGGCCGCCCAGACCGTCTGGCTGTGGCGCGACCGCTCGCCCTCCATGGACTACCGCTCGGTCAACAGCCTGCCGACCAAGCGGGAACGCGCCGACCTGCTGACCCTCGCTACCGCGGTCCTGCTGGTGCGCGGCGGCGAACGGGTGGGCCTGCTGAACTCCGGCCAGCGCCCGGACCATGGCAAGTTCGCCCTGAACCGCATGGCCGGTCAGATGACCGACGCGCGCAACGCCCATTCCCCCGACGCGCTGCCGCAGCCCGAGCCGCTGCCCCGCCACGCCCAGGTGGTTCTGGTCGGCGACCTGCTGTCGCCGCTGCCGGAGATCCACGCCACCGTATCCGCCCTGACCGGACGCGGCGTGCGCGGCCATCTGCTGCAGATCCTCGACCCGGCGGAGGAGACCCTGCCCTACGAGGGCCGCGTCGAGTTCGAAGGCTTCGAAGGCGAGGAGGAACTGCTGGTGCCGCGGGTTGAGGCGGTGCGCGAGACCTACCTGGAGCGGCTGCGCGCCCACCAGGACGGCTTGGACGCGCTCGCCCGCACCGCCGGCTGGACCTACGCCGTCCACCGCACCGACCGGCCGCCCCAGACCGCTCTGCTCGGGCTGTGGGGCGCCCTGGCGCGCGAGGCGGTTTAGGTGGGGCGGCGCGTTGCCCCCACCCTCCCCATGCTCCGCATGGGTCCCCTCCCTCCCCCGCTCACGCAGGGGAGGGCGAAGTCTCCCTCCCCTGCAAAGCGGTGGAGGGTCGGGGTGGGGGCAATTGCATCGCACTCGATTCTTCATCCTCCAACAGCGTAGACGCCGATGCTGGGTTTCGGACCGATCGCCTTTGCCGTCCCGTGGGTGCTGGCCGCCCTCGCCGTCCTGCCGGTGCTGTGGTGGCTGCTGCGCGTCACGCCGCCGGCCCCGCGGGTGGTGCGCTTCCCCGCCATCCGGCTGCTGCGCGACCTGACGGCGCGGGAGGAGACTCCCGCCCGCACCCCGCTGTGGCTGCTGATCCTGCGCCTGATCGTCGCCGCGCTGCTGATCCTGGCGCTGGCCGGGCCGCTGCTGAACCCGCGCGCCGCCCTGCCGGGCAGCGGTCCGCTGCTGCTTCTGGTCGACAACGGCTGGGCGTCGGGCCGCGACTGGACGAGCCGCCGCGCCGCCATGGAGGAGCTGGTGTCGCAGGCGGAGCGGCAGAACCGCCCGGTCGTCCTGCTGCCGACCGCCCGGCCCGCCGGCGGCGAGGCGGTGAAGGCCAGCCCGCCCCTGCCCGCCTCGGAAGCCCGCCGCCTGATCCAGGCGCTGGAGCCGCACCCTTGGCCGACCGATCGCGCCAGCGCGCTGGAGGCGGTGCGCGGCCTCGCCGCGCGGGGCTCCGCCCACACCGTCTGGCTGTCGGACGGCATCGGAGACCGCACCGCCCGCGGCCTCGCCGAGACGCTGCAGCGCATGGGCTCCCTGGAGATCCTCGACGATTCCGCGGAGAAGCCTCCCCACCTGCTGCTTCCCCCGTCGTCGGAGGGCTCCGGCCTGTCCGCCCGCGTGGTGCGCGCCGACTCCTCCCGTCCGGAAAGCGTCACCGTGCGCCTGTCCGGCGCCGACGGCCGCCTGCTGACCCGCCAACCCGTCGCCTTCGACACCGGGCAGCTCACCCGCGAGGTGCGCTTCGAGGTGCCGGCGGAGCTGCGCAACGACGCCGCCAGCCTGCGCGTGGAGAACGACACCACCGCCGGGGCCACCGTCCTCCTCGACGAGCGCTGGCGCCGCCGCCCGGTCGGGCTGGCCTCGGGCCGCGCCAACGGCGAGAACCAGCCGCTGCTGTCCGACCTGCACTATCTGGAACGGGCGCTGGCCCCCTACAACGAGGTGCGGCGCGGCGAGCCGGACGAGCTTCTCAAGCGCGACCTCGCCGTGCTGGTCTTGTCGGACATCGGCGCCCTGACCGGGCAGGAGGCCCAGACCATCGAGGACTGGGTGCGCAAGGGCGGCGTGCTGCTGCGCTTCGCCGGGCCGCGGCTGGCCCAAAATCCCGACCGTCTGGTCCCGGTGCGCCTGCGCCTGGGCGACCGCGCGCTGGGCGGCGCCCTGTCCTGGTCGGAGCCGGCGAAGCTCCAGCCCTTCGATGGCCGCAGTCCCTTCGTCGGACTGCACATTCCCGACGACGTCGCCGTCTCGCGGCAGGTGCTGGCCGAGCCGGCGCTGGACCTCGCCGACCGCACCTGGGCGCGGCTCCAGGACGGCACGCCCCTGGTCACCTCGGAAAAGCGCGGAGACGGCTACATCGTGCTCGTCCACACCACCGCCAGCCCGGAATGGTCCAACCTGCCGATGTCCGGCCTGTTCGTCGACATGCTGCGCCGTCTGGTGACACTGAGCGGCGGCGTCGCCGGCGGCGCCCATGGCGGCACGCTGGAGCCGCTGGAGGTGCTGGACGGCTTCGGCCGGCTGGTGCCGCCGCCGGCCGCCGCCTTCCCCATCGCCGGGGACGCCGGGGCCGACGTGATCGGTCCGCGCCACCCGCCGGGCTTCTACGGCACGGAGGAGGCCCGCCGCGCCTTGAACCTGACCGCCACGCTGACGCGGATCGAGCCGTTGGGCGCCATGCCCGGCGGGGTCGCCCGCGGCCCCTACGGCACGCGGGGCGAGGTGGCGCTGAAGCCGGCGCTGCTCGGCATCGCGCTGTCGCTCGCCATGATCGACCTGCTGATCGCCCTGATGCTGCGCGGCCTGCTCGGCGGCTTGCGTTTCGGCAACAAGCGTCGCCGCGCTGGGGCCGCCGCCGCGGTCCTGCTGACGCTGGGCGCGGCGCTTCCCATGGCCGCAGTGCCCTGGTCCCCCGCCCGCGCCGACGACGCGCGGTCGACCAAGGTGACGGCGGAAACCTACCTCGCTTATGTGCGCACCGGGAACGGTACGGTGGACGACACCTCGCGCGCCGGTCTGGAAAGCCTCGTGGACGTGCTGACCCGCCGCACCGCGGTGGAGGCCGCCGGGGCGGTGGGCGTCGATCCGGAAACCGACGAGCTGGCCTTCTACCCCCTGCTCTACTGGCCGGTGTCCGGCGGACAGAGCGCGCTGAGCGACCGCGCCCGCGCCCGGCTGAACGAGTACATGCGCAACGGCGGCACCATCCTGTTCGACACGCGCGACCAGTCGGCGGGTGCCGTTGGCGGCAACCAGGCGCTCCAGGGCATGGTGCAGGGGCTGGACATTCCGCCGCTGGCCCTGGTGCCGCCCGACCACGTGCTGACCAAGTCCTTCTACCTGCTGAACGATTTTCCCGGCCGCTACAACGGCGGCAATCTGTGGATCGAGGCGCGCGAGGGCCGCGCCAACGACGGCGTGTCTCCCGTGCTGATCGGCGGCAACGACTGGGCCGCCGCCTGGGCGGCGAACCGCAACGGCCAGCCCCTCTACGCCGTCGTCCCCGGCGGGGAGCGGCAGCGCGAGATGGCCTACCGCTTCGGCGTCAACCTCGTCATGTACGCGCTGACCGGCAACTACAAAGCCGATCAGGTCCATGTGCCCGCGATCCTTGAGAGGCTCGGCCAGTGACCCTGCTTGACGGAACCTCCATCGCACTGGCGCCGCTGCTGCCCTGGGTCTTCCTGGTGCCGCTGTTCGTGGTGGCGCTGGCGATCCTGGCGCTGGCCGTCTTCCGCCGGGCGCGCGGAGTCTGGCTGCGGGCGCTGGCGGTGGCGGTGCTGGCACTCGCGCTGATCAACCCGTCGCTGGTGCAGGAGAAGAGGGAGCCGATCAAGGACGTGGCTGTCGTCGTGCTCGACGCCTCGCCCAGCCAGAATGTCGGCGACCGCCGCGCCCGCGCCGAGGCCGAGTTGGAGCGCCTGACCGAGCGGTTGAAGGCCTTCGATGACCTGGAACTGCGGGTGGTCCGCGCCGGCGACGCGGAATCGGGCGCCTCCGCCATCAACGAGACGCATCTGTTCGACGCGCTGAACCGCGCCATGGCCGACGTGCCGCGCCGCCGCATGGCAGGGGCGGTGCTGATCACCGACGGGCAGGTCCACGACGTTCCGGAAAACCTCGCCCGGCTGGCCGAGATCGGCCCGGTGCACACGCTGCTGACCGGCAACCGCGACGAGGGCGACCGCCGTCTGGCCATCGTCCAGGCGCCGGCCTACGGCCTTGTCGGCAAGCCGGTGGAGCTGACCATCCGGGTCGACGACATGCCGCGCCGCCAGTCGGCCGACGCGGCGGTGACTCTGCGCCAGGACGGCGGGCCGCCGCGCACCATCCGCGTGCCCGTGGGGCAGGACTTCCACATGGAGCTGCCGGTCAACCACGGCGGCCAGAACGTGCTGGAAATGGAGGTCGAGGCGGCGCGGCAGGAGCTGACGCTCGCCAACAACCGCACCGCCGTGGTGGTGAACGGGGTTCGCGACCGCCTGCGCGTCCTGCTGGTGTCCGGCGAGCCGCACGCCGGCGAGCGGACGTGGCGCAACCTGCTGAAGGCCGACCCGTCGGTCGACCTCGTCCACTTCACCATCCTGCGCCCGCCGGAGAAGCAGGACGGCACGCCGATCCGCGAGCTGTCGCTGATCGCCTTCCCGATCCGCGAGCTGTTCGAGATCAAGCTGGACGAGTTCGACCTGATCATCTTCGACCGCTACCGCCGGCGCGGCGTGCTGCCGCAGATGTATCTGGAGAACATCGCCGAGTACGTGCAGAAGGGCGGCGCCTTGCTGGAGGCGTCCGGCCAGGGCTACGCCACGCCGCTGTCGCTGTTCCGCACGCCGCTGGGCCAGGTGATGCCGGCGGAGCCGACCGGCCAGGCCATCGACCGCCCCTTCAAGCCGACCGTAACGGAGGTCGGCCGCCGCCACCCGGTGACCGCGGGGCTGCCCGGCGACCGCCCGGACGGCGAACCGAGCTGGGGCCGCTGGTTCCATCAGGTGGAGGTCGTGCCGGGCAACGGCGCGGTGGTGATGAACGGGGCCGACGACCGGCCGCTGCTGATCCTCGACCGCGTCGGCAAGGGCCGGGTGGCGCAGCTGGCGTCCGACCAGATGTGGTTGTGGAGTCGCGGCTTCGAGGGTGGCGGCCCCCAGGCCGAGCTTCTGCGGCGCCTCGCCCACTGGCTGATGAAGGAGCCGGAGCTGGAGGAGAACGACCTGCGCGCCCATGTGGACGGCAACCGCATCACCGTGGAGCGCCGCTCCCTGGAGCCCGACCCGCGCAGCATCACCCTCACCACCCCCTCCGACGAGACCCGGACGCTGGAGATGACCGAGGACCGCACGGGCCGCGCCAGCGCCACCGTGGTCGCCGGCGAGCCGGGCATCTACCGCATCACCGACGGCGAGCGCACGGCCCTGGCCGTGGTCGGCGCCGTCAACCCGCCGGAGTTGGCCGACGTGCGCTCCACCGGCGACCGCCTGTCGGGCGTCGCCGAGGAGACCGGCGGCGGCGTGCATTGGATTTCCGACACCGAGGGCGGCGTGCGCCCCGGCATCGACGTGCGCCGCACCCGCCCCGACCGGGCGCAGAGCGGCGACGACTGGATCGGCCTGCGCGCCAACGGCGATTTCACGGTGACGGGTGTGTCCGAGGTGCCGCTGCTGCCCGTGGCCGCGGTGCTGGCGCTGGCGCTGGGGGCGCTGTTGATGGCGTGGCGTCGCGAGGGGCGGTAAGGGTCAACGAAGCTGTTGCAATCGGGTCGGGTTTCCGATTATGGTCCCGACCCTTCCGGCGCTGATCGCGCCGTTCGGTTGGGGCGTCGCCAAGCGGTAAGGCAGCGGTTTTTGGTACCGCCATTCCCAGGTTCGAATCCTGGCGCCCCAGCCACTTTAACTCACTGATTTTGTTTTCTTTTTTTCGAGTTGGTTGGGGTCCTTTTTCGTGCGCACCAGACTGTGCACTGAAGGACAGAAGGTAATAGAACCCCCTCAGAATTCTCACTTTCCAATTTTGTACGAAAATTTCTTGTGCACACCATGTGCACACGGGGAAGCCCGGTTTCGGGTTATCTGGGCCAGAGGGGCGATGTTGAGCGAATCAAGCGACCAGCTGCGCTGCAGCCGAATCATCCCCCTTCGCCAGCGGCGACGTTCACGATCCGGCCCAAGCCAGCCAACCGGTTCCGATGCGAATTGATCAGCTTGCGCACGATGCGGATATCCGGGAGTCCGAGTTGGACCGCAAGCCGCTGGTCGTTCAGGTTGCGTGACCGGTCTGCGACGCATGGTCCGGCACCGGATTGGGAGCGACCAAAAGCCCCAAGCACCAGCCAAGGTAGAAGCGAATATCCTCGTAGAACGCCTCCGGCGTGTAAAGCTGCAAGCCTGGGCTGTCGATCATTGCGGAGCCCGCCTGAATTCCCCAGGCCAGCAGCATCCAACTCCCTGCCACCCACGCTGTGAGCTGCGCCAACGCCGGAATGGTGCCCGCATCCCATTGGCGAAGCACGATTCTGCTGCCAAGCAGCGCAATCAGAAAGCCCGGCACGGCGCTCGTCATCACGATCGGCCACCCCCACCCGTAAGAGTGGCCGATGATGACAATCCAGACGCACGCGAAGCCCGTCGCCGGTAGAGCAAGCCGGCGAGACGTACCCACGGCGAACCAGGCGGCCGTGATCGCTGCTGGAATGGAAGCCCACTCGCAGGCGCTGTCGATCGCTCTTGCCAAACTGGCTCGCTTGGCTTCGTCACCAGCGTGCTCAGCACCGAGATAGGCAATCATCGCTTCGTGGATGCACACGACGACAATCCCAAAGACCAGCGACACCAGAACGCCAAGCAGCATTCCACCGGATGGCGCGTGCGCCAAACGCCACCGCCCGGCCTTGAGCCGTTCCACCAGCGGTTCCACGAAAAAGGCAAAGAGCGTGCCGATGAACAGCGCGGAAAACAGCTCCGCGGCGCCAAAATGGCCGCGCATCAGCAAGAACCCTTGCCAAAGGAGCTCTGGGGCGAAGGCACAAACCGAAACCCACAGCGTGTAGACCGCATAGGCCAAAGCACGAGTGAATGGCACGGACTGCCTCCCTCATCAAACGGCGAGGCCGAGGTGATGCTGGTTCCCGTACGGTCTCGCCAGCCGCAAGCGCTCACTGTGCGGATGGTGCCAAACTCACCAAGGGAGCCGTGCGCCGGCAGAAATCGGTCAGGTTGGGCTGTGCCGCGACAAACGCGCGCAACGGCGTGTCGATCTCGTACCGGTAAATGTTGGGCAGGAAGCCCATCAGCGCCGTGTCGATGCTGTGTGGAGTGGCGCCGAACAGGAAAGGCCGGTCCGCCAAGGTGCCCGCGATAACGTCCAGGTCAGTGAGACCGCGGTTGTAGATTTGGTCGGTATCGTAACGGCCGATGCCCTGGAAATGGTAGCGTTTCAGGTTGTACTGCCGTGCCGCCTCAAGCAATGCCTCAGTGATGTCTGGATGCGTGTTGAGCAACTGGTCCCGAAACAAGGGCCAGAACCGTACATCGGACCACCGTGAGTAGGACATTACCCAATACAAGTCGTCGAGTGTGCGCCGGATCATATGGTCAATGCGTCGTTCGGCCTCACTGAGGTCATCATCGATCGGCAGACGGTGTTGTCGGATCAGGTGCGCGATGATGAGATCGCTGTCTCCGACCACAGTTCTGCCATCCAGGATATACGGCAATTGCCCGCGGGGGGCGTCATGGACGTCGATGACATGCTCTTGCCGATAGGACAATCCACACAGGCGCAGAAACGCCACAACCTTGAGGCCGTAGGGGTTGTTGTCCGCCAAGCCATAAAGGTGGGGGTAGGTGTACAGCGTGATCATAGCCGGCTCCGTCCGCTTGCAGCCCGGCTGGGGCTTCGATCCGGTACCAAAGGAGATCGGCCACGACGCCATGCCCTTCGGCCCGCCGTTCAGCTTGGCATGGAGTGGGAACTGTTGGATATCCGGTCATCGGAACAGGGGGCGGCACTGGCCGGTGCGAAATGAGGAGCAACCAGACGGGTGGCCGATGCGACGCCCGGCGCTGAGGCGGGGCGAATCCAAGCCCAGGAGGGCCACCTGTAAGCGCGGCTTCTGCAATTGAACCGGTAGCCGCCCCGCTGTGTCATTGTGGCGCCGCGGCATGGTCCTCTGCGATTTATGTGAAGTTCATCACATGTTTTTCGGCTCGGACTCCGCGACGCTTCACACATAAGAGTGCAACCTGTCGCGCAATGGTCCTGCCATGTCATCGAAGAAGCTCAGAAACGTCTATGTCGCCGGAAAGCGCACCAGCATGCGGCTGGAGGCCGCCTTCTGGGAGGGGTTGGAGGAAATCGCGCAGAGAGAAAGCCTGACCGTGGGCGAACTGTGCAATCGCCTCGCCGAGCGGGTGGAGGCTGTGGATGCCAGCAACCTGTCCAGCGCCGTACGGGTCTACGTACTGGAATATTTTAGGGCGGCCACGTCAAAACCGCAGGAATTCTCCTACACCCCCCTGGCCATGGCGGCGGAGTAACAGGGGCATTCCTGGCCGGCCTGGGGCGCGTAGCGCGCCCGGATGGCGCCCGGGTCCATCCGATGTTGCCCAGGCGCACGGTCACGGTGCTGGCGCCGTGGCCCGAAGGCTTCTACGCGCCAACCGTCTATCTGGAGCCGTCGGTCTCGATGCGCTCCTCGATGGTCGGCTTGTTCGTCCCGTTTGCCCGCAGGAGAACCGATTCTCCGGACGCCGGGAAGACGCCGGTCAACGCGGTCACAACCACCTGATGCGTCACCAGCACGACCGGCGCACCATCGGCAGGCAGCCCCGCCAGAAAACGGCGCAACGAGGCCATCTGCGCATCCTGCTCCTCACGCCGCTCGAAGAAGGAGTTGAGCACCGGAAGTTCCTGCACCGCCCCAACATCGAGAAGCCGCGCCGTTTCCAGGCATCGACACCATTGGCTTGAATAGACCGTGGCCTCCCCGACAGTGAGGCTGCGCAGCCGATCACCGACCCGCCGGGCCTGCTCGCGACCGTTCGCGTCGAGGTTGCGCTGGGTCGCACAGTCGCGGAGTTGAAAATTCGGTGGGTCGCCGACTCCCGGCGCCTCCGCGTGCCTCATGAGGATGATCAGTCCCCTTGGATCGGCCTTGCCAGGATCAGCGGCCGAACCCACCGAAGCGGAACACGCGATCAAAACGGCACTGGCCATGTGGGCAATGGCGATGAGGGCAAGCGACCTGCGGCGGAGCGGCTTCGGCATCGGACCATCGCGGTTGATGGCAAATTGATGAGGTCAATATTGGTCCGGCGAGCCGAAAGCCCAGGCCGCCTTGCGGCCCGCCACTCTGCCACCAGACGGCGTCGCCGTGTCTCGCATCCGGGACGTCCCACCCCTGGAGCGGCTCTCTACGACACGCTTGCCGACAGGGCCCGCGACAGCGCGGCATGGCTGGCATAGCCGACCTCGCGAGCCGCCTGCTTCAGCGTTGCCCCCTCGCCCAGCCGGGCTCTCGCCAACTGAAGGCGCCAGTTCCGCAGATAGAGGCCCGGCGTCATGCCCACCACCCCGGCGAAGGTTTCCGCGAAGACACTGCGCGACATGCCGGCCTCGTCCGCCATGCGTTCCAGGGTCCAGGCCGCCGACGGTTGCTCATGCAGCCGGACCAGCGCGCGGGACAGCGCGGGATGGGCCAATCCGGCCAGCAATCCCGTGCGGCCGTCCGCCCGTTCAATGGCATGGCGCAGCACATGGACGATCGCGACCTCCGCCAGCCGATCCAGGACGACCTGACGGCCGCAGCCCTGCCCCGCCGCTTCGCCGAACAGCAACTCCAACACCGCGGCCAGGGGCTGCGCCTGATCGAGCGGAACAACCATGACGTCGGGCAGTCCATGCTCCAACGGGTTGCGCAGGCCACCAAGGTCGATGTCGGCGCAGACGAGATCGACCGTGTCCGCATCGCCGCGTTCATCGAGGTCGGTGGTGAGGTGGTGACGGTGTGCCCGTGGCAGGAGGATGGCTGCAGGCCCCATCACGTCGATGAGTTGCCCATGACCGCTCTCCAGACCGAGACGCCCGCCCCGCAGCAGGTGAAGATGACCACCGGCGCGCTCACCCAGCACGGCGCCCGTCCCGCAGAAGCCGCCGGCGTGAAACACCCGCGCGGTGATGCGCACACGCTGCAAGGCGGCAGCCAAACGGTCCGGCTGGTTCATGGCGGGCTTCTCGGACGATCTGCAAACAAACTCGGACGATCTGTTGCTGAACGTATGTCTATTCTCCGCCCATGTCGAGGCGGCATCGGGTCGCCTCACCGAATTGGAAAGACAGCCCCCATGGCCCGCATCATTCCCGTCGACCGCAGCAACCCGCCCGCCGCCGTCGCCCCGCAACTCGCCGCCATCAAGGCGAAGATCGGCAAGGTGCCGAACGTGCTGGCCACCCTGGCGCAGTCCCCCGCGGCGCTCGGCAGCTATCTCGCCATCACCGGCGCCCTGGCCGGAGGCGCCTTGTCCGCCAAGGATCGGGAGCGCATCGCGCTGGCGGTCGCGCAGGCGAACGGCTGTGACTACTGCCTTTCCGCCCACAGCCTGAGCGGCAAAGCCGTCGGGCTGAGCGAGACGGAGGTGCTGGCGGCGCGCGCCGGCCAACCGGAGGACCCGCGCTCGAACGCCATCGTGACGCTGGCCCGGTCCATCCTGGACAACCGTGGGCGCGTCCCGACGGTGGTGCTCGAGGCCGTTCGGACCGCCGGGCTGGACGACGCCATCATCCTGGAGGTGCTGGCCAACACCGTCGGCGGCATCCTGACCAACTACGCCAACAACCTGATCGAAACCGACCTCGACTTCCCCAGGGCGCCGGCCCTTCCGGCCTGATCGGAACTGATCCGGAACGCGGCATGATCTGCATTTCCGCCATGCCCCGCTCCAATCATAGTGTCCCTGCGAGAGCGCTGACGGGGGCGCGCAAACGCGAAACATAAGAACGAGCAACCATGCAGACGGCCGGCAACGCCTTTTGACTCCATCCGGTCTGGCCGTTCGGCGTCACTCTTCCCTTTTATAATGGGTGGCAGCCGCAGCTTTCGCGCGCTGTGGAACTCTGCCGATCCATGCAACCATCGATGTTCCTGAAGCGGGAGCGAAGGCGGCCATGATGGTGGTGGGGACAAGCAAAGCCGCATCCTGGATGAAGGCCGGTCCGGCGATGCTCCTTATCGCCATCGCGGCGGTCGGTGGCCTGGGAATGGCAGGCCCATCCGGCCATCGCGCCCATGCCGCCGAGACCGCCCAGAACGCACCGCCGCCGGTGACGGTCAGCCCGCCGCTGCGCAAGGAAATCGTCGAATGGGACGAGTTCACCGGCCAGTTCCAGGCGGTGGACTTCGTGGAAATCCGAGCGCGGGTCAGCGGCTACCTCGACTCCATCGCGTTCCAGGACGGCCAGCTCGTCAAACAGGGCGATCCGCTGTTCGTCATCGATCCGCGGCCGTTCGAGGCGGCCCTGGCCTCGGCGCGGGCCGAGCAGCAGCAGGCCGAAGCCAAGCTGGACCTGTCGAACCGCCAGCTCGCCCGCGCGTCGGAGCTGCGGCGCAGCGACAACGTCGCGGCCAGCGTGTTCGACGAGCGCCAGCAGCAGGTCCGCGTCGACGCCGCCGGGGTCGAGGTGGCGAAGGCCGCCGTCCGGACGGCGGAGCTGAACCTGAACTTCACCCGCATCGCCGCCCCGATCGCCGGCCGCATCAGCCGGCGCGAGGTCAGCGTCGGCAACCTCGTCGTCGGCGGGGACAGCGGCACGGCGACCCTGCTGACCACCATCGTCTCGCTCGATCCGATCTATTTCACCTTCGATATGAGCGAGTCCGACTACCTCGCCTACCAGCGCGCGGCGGCGCGCGGCGCGCTGAAATCGCAACGCGACGGCGGCGTCGAGGTCGAAGGCCGCCTGTTCGACGAGCAGAGCTGGCCCTTGAAGGGCACGCTGAACTTCATCGACAATCAGGTCAGCCCCGGCGCCGGCACCATCCGTGCCCGCGCCGTCTTTCCCAACCCGTCGCTGCTGCTGACACCCGGCCAGTTCGGGCGGCTGCGCCTGCCAGGGTCCGACCGCTACACCGCCACTCTGATTCCCGATCAGGCCGTGGTCAGCGACCAAGCCAACAAGATCGTCCTGACGGTCGCCGACGACGGCACGGTGGTGCCGAAGCCCGTGCGCCTCGGCCCAATCGAGGACGGGTTGCGCGTCGTGCGCTCCGGACTGGACGAGACGGACAAGGTCATCATCAACGGCCTCGTCCGGGCCCGGCCGGGCGCCAAGGTAACCCCGCAAGCCGGACGGATCGAGCCGCCGAAACCGCCGGCCGGTTGAGCGGAGCCGGCACCATGAACCTCTCGCACTTCTTCATCAACCGGCCGATCTTCGCGGCGGTCCTGTCCATCTTCATCACGCTGATCGGGGTCTTCGCCTATCTGACCCTGCCGGTCGCGCAGTACCCGGAGATCGCCCCGCCGACCATCGTGGTCAACGCGACCTACCCCGGCGCGTCGGCGCAGGTGGTCGCCGACACCGTGTCCGCTCCCATCGAGCAGGAGGTCAACGGCGTCGAGGACATGCTCTACATGGCCTCACAGGCGACCAGCGACGGGCGCCTCCAGCTCACCATCACCTTCAAGCTGGGCACCGACCTGGACACCGCGCAGGTGCTGGTGCAGAACCGCCTCGCCGTGGCCGAGCCCCGCCTGCCGGAGGACGTGCGGCGCATCGGCGTGACGGTGCGCAAGAACTCGCCCGACATGCTGATGGTGATCCACCTGAACTCGCCGGACGGATCACGCGACCAGCTCTACATGTCCAACTACGCGCTTCTGCAGATCAAGGACGTGCTGGCACGCCTTGACGGGGTGGGCGACATCCAGGTGTTCGGCGCCCGCGACTACGCCATGCGCGTCTGGCTCGACCCCGACCGGGTGGCGGCGCGCGGCCTGACCGCCGGCGACGTGGTGCGGGCGATCCAGGCGCAGAATGTCCAGGTGTCGGGCGGCGTCATCAACCAGCCGCCGGTGCCGACCCCCGGCGCCTTCCAGCTCAACGTCGAGACGCTGGGCCGCCTGACCGACCCGCGCGAGTTCGGCAACATCATCGTCAAGACCGAGGGCTCCGCGGTCACCCGCCTGCGCGACGTGGCTCGGGTCGAGCTGGGGGCGCAGGACTACAACCTCAACGCCTATCTGGACCGTCAGCAGGCGGTGCCGCTGGTCATCTTCCAGAGGCCGGGCTCCAACGCGCTGGAAACCGCCGACCGCATCCTGGCAACCATGGCGGACCTGTCCAAGGGCTTCCCCAGCGGGATGCGCTACGATGTGGTCTACAACCCGACGGAGTTCATCGCGCAGTCCGTGGAGGAGGTCTACAAGACGATCTTCGAGGCCGTGGCGCTGGTCGTCTTTGTCGTCATCCTGTTCCTCCAGACGTGGCGCGCCTCCATCGTGCCGATCGCCGCGATTCCGGTCTCTCTGATCGGCACCTTCACGGTGCTGGCGGCGCTGGGCTACTCGCTGAACACCCTGTCGCTGTTCGGGCTGGTGCTGGCGATCGGCATCGTCGTGGACGACGCCATCGTCGTGGTGGAGAATGTGGAGCGCTTCATCCGCCAGGGCATGAAGCCCAAGGACGCCGCGCACGAGACGATGAACGAGGTCGGCGGCGCGCTGATCGCCATCGCCCTGGTGCTCACCGCCGTGTTCATCCCGGCCGCCCTGGTCAGCGGAATCTCCGGCCAGTTCTTCCGCCAGTTCGCGGTGACCATCGCGACCGCCACGGTGATCTCCTGCCTGGTGTCGCTGACCCTCAGCCCGGCGCTGTGCGCGCTGCTGTTCAAGCCGCACGAGGAGCACCCGCCCAAGCCGTCGCCGCTGACGCGCCCGGTCCACGCCTTCTTCCGCGGCTTCAACCGCGGCTTCGACCGGCTGTCCAACGGCTATGCCGGGCTGACCGGGCGGCTGGTGCGGCTGCCGGTGATCGTGCTGGCGGTCTACGGGGTGCTGCTCGCCCTGACGGCGTGGCAGTTCAGCCGGGCGCCGACCGGATTCATCCCGAACCAGGACCAGGGCTATCTCATCACGGTGGTGCAGTTGCCGCCCGGCTCGTCGCTGGCCCGCACGGACGAGGTGGTGCGCACCGCGGTCGACACGCTGCTGAAGACGCCGGGGGTGATCCACGCCGTGCCCTTCGCCGGCTTCGACGGCGCCACCTTCACCAACGCGCCGAACGCCGGGGCGATCTTCGTCACCCTCGCCCCCTTCGCGGACCGCATCCCGAAGGGCCAGACCGCGGAGTCCGTGCTGGGCGACCTGCGGACCCGGCTGGGCACCATCGAGGACGCCTTCATCATCACCATCCCGCCGCCGCCGGTGCGCGGCATCGGCAATTCCGGCGGCTTCAAGATGATGGTCGAGGACAAGCGGGGCCGCGGCCTGCCCGCGCTGGAGGAAGCGGTGAACGAGCTGTCCGGCGCGGCGAACCGCATCCCGGGCCTCGTCGGCGTGTTCTCGCTGTTCAACACCAAGACGCCGAAGGTCTTCGCCGACATCGACCGCCAGCGTGCGGAAATGCTGGGCGTCACCGCCGATCAGGTGTTCGAGGCGCTGCAGATCTACGTCGGCTCCGCCTTCGTCAACGAGTTCAACCTGCTGGGCCGCACCTACCGGGTGACCGCGCAGGCCGACGGGCGGTTCCGCCAGACCCCGCGCGACATCGCCAACCTGAAGACCCGCAACGCGCAGGGCGACATGGTCCCGATCGGCGCGGTGGCGGAGTTCCAGAACATCACCGGCCCTTACCGCGTCGCCCGCTACAACCTCTATCCGGCGGCGGAGCTTCAGGGGAACACGCTGCCCGGCTTCTCCACCGGCTACGCGCTGGCGGCGATGGAGAAGGCGGCGGCCGACACCCTGCCCGACGGTTTCGGCTTCGAATGGACCGAGCTGGCCTATCAGGAGAAGGCCGCGGGCAACACCGGCCTGCTGGTGTTCGGGCTGTCCGTCGTCTTCGTCTTCCTGGTGCTGGCGGCGCAGTACGAGAGCTGGGCGATGCCGCTGTCGGTCATCCTGATCGTGCCGATGTGCCTGCTGGCCTCGGTGACCGGCCTGCTGATGCGCGGGCTGGCGGTGGACATCCTGGCGCAGGTGGGGTTCGTCGTGCTGGTCGGGCTGGCCGCCAAGAACGCCATCCTCATCGTCGAGTTCGCCCGCCAGAACGAGCTGTTCGAGGGCAAGGACCGCTTCGAGGCTGCCGTCGCGGCGGCGCGCACCCGGCTTCGCCCGATCCTGATGACGTCCTTTGCCTTCATCCTGGGGGTCGTGCCGCTGATGATCGCGCAAGGGGCGGGGGCGGAGATGCGTCAGTCGCTGGGCACCGCGGTGTTCATGGGGATGCTGGGGGTCACCCTGTTCGGCCTGATCTTCACCCCGGTGTTCTACACGGTGATCCGCGGCCTGTTCAGCGGGCCGCTGGCCGTCAACCAGCATCCGTCCCCAAGCACGGATGAGCAGCCTGTCCATCCCCAATCCGGCACGGACACCAACCGATCCGGAGGGTACCGTCGGGCCGGCGAGGAGGTTCCAGGGACATCCGCTCCCGATCGGTAAGCCCGCCGGACGGGCTCAGTCCGGCGGAATGCCCAGCCGCAGCAGCATCTCCACGAGGCCGCTTTCCCCCACGGCCAGGGCGGCCTGGGACGGGGTCAGCCAACGGCGCTCGCGCTGGCCCTTCTCGGGCCACTCGTCCAGCACCTCGTCGACTTCCAGCAGGAAGACGGTCACCGCGCACAGCACCGACTTGTTGACGCTCAGCCGCTTCATGTAGCGGAAGTTGCCGAAGGGCCGGTGATCGACGGTGCCCCGCACGCCGGCTTCCTCGTAGGCCTCCCGCGCCGCCATGGCGCAGGGCTTCACGCCCTCCTCCGCCCACCCCTTGGGGATGATCCACCGCTTGGTTTCCCGCGACGTGACCAGAAGGATTTCCGGCCGACCGTTGCGAAGGCGGAAAGGAAGGGCGGCGTATTGGGTGGCGGGAGTGCGGCTGCTCATCATGTCCAAGTGGGAAGGCCGGACCCGCGATCCAATTCGGCTGAACGGGATGGCGGGCGATCATTCTTATGACGATGGGCGGCTGTGCTTCGTGCCGCCCATCGTCATCATGATCATCCCCTATTAACGTTACTCAGTGGCAAATTCTTCCGTCAGACGGTCAATAATTTCGCCTACGCCAAACCGGATAGGGTCACTGGCCGGAAGGCCATGGGCCTTGGCCGCCGCCTCCAGGCAGGCGCGTGCCTCATCCTCGCCGTAAGCCTTGGTGTTGATGGCGATTCCGACCGGGCGGATGGCCGGGTTGGTCAGTTGCCCGCAGCGGATCGTCAGGTCGATGACCTCCTGGATCGACGGCAGCGGGTGCTGCACGCCGCGCATGGTGGTCCGGGTCGGCTCGTGGCAGACGACGAAGGCGTCCGGCTGGGCGCCGTGCAGCAGCCCCAGCGACACGCCCGCGAAGGACGGGTGGTAGAGCGAGCCCTGCCCCTCGATCAGGTCCCAATGGGCCGGATCGGCCGCCGGGGCGATCCACTCCACCGCGCCGGAGATGAAGTCCGCCACCACCGCGTCGATGGCGACCCCGCGCCCGGAGATGAAGACGCCGGTCTGGCCGGTGGCGCGGAAATCCGCGTCCATGCCGCGGGCGCGCATTTCCTTCTCCAGTGCCAGCGCGGTGTATTTCTTGCCGACGGAGCAGTCGGTGCCGACCGTCAGCAGCCGCCGGCCTGGACGCTTGGTCCCCTTGCCGGTGGCGAAGCGCTCGTCGGAATGGCGCACGTTGAAGAGTTGGCGGCCATGGCGCGCCGCCGCGTCGGCGATGGCCGGGATGCTTTCCAATCGGGTGTGCAGGCCGCTCGCCACGTCCATGCCGGCCTCGATGGCCTGGACGATGATGCTCGTCCAATGCTCCGGCAGGACGCCGCCGGCGTTCACCACGCCGACCACCAGCGTGCGGGCGCCCTGCCCCGCCGCCTCCGCGATGGTCATGTCGGGAATGCCGAGGTCGGCCTTGCAGCCCTCCAGCCGGATCTGGCCGAGGCACCAGTCGCGCCGCCAGTCCACGATGCCCTGCGCCGTCTTGGCGCCGAGCTGGTCCTGCACGTCGCCCAGGAACATCAGGTAGGGATGGGGAATGTTCATGATCGGGTCCTCTCGAAGAGACCGGTTGTTCTTGTCAGGCGGCTTCGGGGCTCAGGCCGTTTCCGGCGTCAGGCGTCGGGCGGACATCTGGCGGAGCAGGACGGGCACGATCAGCGCCAGCCCCAGCAGCGACGAATACAGCTCCGGCGCGACCAGCAGGATGGCAGCAAACCCCAGCAGCACCCGTTCCCAGGTCCGCATGGTGGTCAGCAGCCAGCCGGTGAGCGTGGCGCCCAGGCAGACGATGCCGACGATGCAACCGAAGAAGGCGATGAGGAAGTCCGGCCAGGTGAAGCCCGGCGCCACCAGAAGGAGCGACGGCGAGAAGACGAAGACGAAGGGCACCAGAGCCTTCGCCAGACCCAGCCGGAAGGCGGTGTTGCCGGTCTTGAAGGGGTCCGCTCCCGCCATGCCCGCCGCCGCGTAGGCGGCCAGCGCGACCGGCGGCGTGATGTCCGCCAGCACGCCGTAATAGAAGACGAAGAAGTGCGCGACGATCGGCGCCACGCCCAGCAGCCCCAGCGCCGGCGCGGCGATGGTCGCCATGATGATGTAGTTGGCCGTCGTCGGGATGCCGCAACCCATCAGGATGCAGACGATGCCGGTCATGACGAGCGTGAACAGCAGCGTCAGCCCCTTCACGTCGGCCAGCCAGCCCGGCAGGAAGGCGCCGAGCACCCCGGCCATCTCGCCGGCGGTGGAGGTGACGATGTAGGAGATCTTGAAGCCGACGCCGGTCAGCGTGACCACGCCCACGATGATGCCCACGGAAGCGGCGGCGGCGCCGACCGCCAGCGCGTATTTGGCGCCGTCGCGCAGGCCGTCCAGAACCTCCCGGATGGTCATGCGCTTGCGCGGGTTCAGCAGGCCGACCGCGATGCACAGGGTGATGCCCCAGAAGGCCGCCAGATAGGGGGTGTAGCCGGCGATCAGGATGCCGATCAGCACCACCAGCGGGATGACCGTCGGCCAGTCGCGGCGGAAGGCTTCCTTCAGGTCCGGCATCTCGTCCGGGCGCAGGCCGCGCAGACCGTTGCGCTTGGCTTCCAGATGCACCTGAACCAGCACGCCGAAGAAATGCATGAAGGCCGGGACGATGGCCGCCAGTATGATCGTCGTGTAGGGCAGGCCCAGGAATTCGATCATCAGGAAGGCGGCGGCCCCCATGATCGGCGGGGTGATCTGCCCGCCCGTCGAGGCCGTCGATTCCACGGCGGCGGCGAAATGCGGCTTGTAGCCCAGCCGCTTCATCGCCGGGATGGTCAGCGAGCCCACCGTCACCGTGTTGGCGACCGACGAGCCGGAGATCATGCCGAACAGCGCCGATCCGAAGATGGCGACCTTGGCCGGACCGCCCGCGTAGCGCCCGGCCACCCAGGCCGCGCAGTCGAGGAAGAGCTGACCCAGCCCGATGCGCGTGGCGAAGACGCCGAACAGCACGAAATGGAAGACGTAGGTCGCCACCACGCCGAGTGCGATGCCGTAGATGCCCTGCGTCGTCAGGTACAGGTGATCGACAAGTTGCGAGATCGTCGCGCCGGGATGCTTCAGCAGCCCCGGCATCTGTGGTCCCCAGATCGCGTAGAGCATGAAGATCGACGCGATGATCGGCAGCGGCCAGCCAACCGACCGGCGGGTCGCCTCCAGCAGCACGATGATCAGGATGGAACCGAGGATCACGTCGGTGGTGGTCGGGTTGCCGACGCGGAAGGCCAGATCGTCGAGCGGGATCAGCGGGACGTGCATCACCGCGACCACCGCGCCGATGGCCAGCGCCCAATCCTGGAGGCCGATGCCGAGCGGGCGCAGCAGCGTGCCCATCACCGGCTCGCCATAGCCGCGCTTGGTGAAGGGGAAGACCAGGAAGACGAGGCCCAGCACGAAGGACAGATGGATGCCGCGGTGCTCCATCTCCGCCAGCAGGCCGAACCCCGCGGTGTAGTAGTGGAACAGCGACAGAATAATCAGCAGGCCGCCGACCAGATGTCCCGCCAGCGGCGACAGCGGCCGGAAGCGGATTTCGGAGTCGAACTTCTCCTCCAGCTCCCGCGCCTTGGCCTCGTCGAGTTCCATGGACGCGGACTCCAGCCGGATGTCGGGCGGCGGGTCGCGATGGGTATCGGTCATGGATGCTCCATTCCCCTCTCCCCTCTGGGGAGAGGGTTAGGGTGAGGGGGTTGCGCGTGTCGGGACGTTCAACAAAGGCGCATCCCCCTCACCGGCCCTTCGGGCCACCCTCTCCCCAGGGGGGAGAGGGCTATGTTGGCTCGGATGCGGTATTGAAAATCGGCAGCAAACCGCAGCCTTACTTCAGGACGCCCTGTTCCTTGTAAAACTTCTCCGCACCCGGATGCAGCGGGATGCCGAGGCCCGAGGTGGCGTTCTTCAGCGTGACGAGCTTGCCCTTGGCGTGGCCGGCGTCGAGCGCGGCGCGGCTCTTCTCGTTGTAGAGCGTCTTGACGATGTTGTAGACGAGGTCGTCCGGCTGCTTGGCGCTGGTCAGCCACTGGGCGTTGACGGAGATGGTCGCCGTCTCCGGAACGTCCTTGTAGGTGCTGGCCGGAACCGTGTCCTTGGCGAAGAACTGGTACTGGCCCAGCATCTTGTCGACTTCCGGCCCGGTGATCGGAACCAGCGAGATGCCCGACGAGGTCGCGAGTTCGGAGATGGCGCCGGTCGGGTAGCCGCCGACGAAGAAATAGGCGTCCAGCGCGCCGTCGCGCAGGCGGTCGCCGGCCGGACCCGGCTTCAGATACTCCGCCTTCACGTCCTTCTCGGTCAGGCCGAAGGCGCCCAGCACGATGCGCGCATCGACCAGCGTGCCCGAGCCCGGCTCGTCCAGCGACACCCGCTTGCCCTTCAGGTCGGCGACCGACTTGATGTTGGCGTCCTTGCGGGCGACCAGATGGATGGTTTCCGGGTAGAGCGTGGCGATGACGCGCAGGTCCTCCACCTTGCCCTTGCCCTCGAACAGACCGGTGCCGGTGTGGGCCCAATAGGCGACGTCCGACTGCGAGAAGCCCGACTCGGAGGAGCCGCCGTTGATCGCGTTGATGTTGGCGACCGACCCGTTGGAGGCCACGGCGGTGGCCACCAGACCGGGCACGCCGCCGTTGGTGCCGGAGATGACGTTGGCGATCAGGCCGCCCACCGGATAGTAGGTGCCGGCGGTGCCGCCCGTGCCGATGCGGAAGAAGGCCGGCGTCTGCGCCACGGCGATGGTGGCGCCGATGGCGACCGCACCCGCGACGGCTGCGAAGGCCAGACGGCGGGTCTTGGACATGAACTTCACGACAACCTCCCATTTATTTCGCGTCGTAACGAAATCATGCCTTTGGGTAGGAGGCTTGTCGATACGTATGGGTGTCCTGTCCCGTCATACGGCCCATTCCGGGAATGGGTGGGCCGTATGTCCGGACGAAACGCGTCAGTCCTTCAGCAGCGCCGCCGCATGGTGGCGCAGATGGTCGTCGATGAAGCTGGCGATGAAGAAGTAGCTGTGGTCGTAGCCCGGCTGCATCCGCAGGGTCAGCGGGTGGCCCGCCGCCTCCGCCGCCCGCTGCAGGTTTTCCGGCTTCAGCTGCTTCTCCAGGAAGCTGTCGGCGTCGCCCTGGTCCACCAGGATCGGCAGCTTCTCCGTGGCGCGGCCCAGCAGGGCGCAGCTGTCCCACTCCAGCCACGCCGCGTAGTCGGTGCCGAAGAAGCGCTCGAACGCCTTCTCGCCCCACGGCACGCTGGCCGGGTTGCCGATCGGCGCGAAGGCCGACACGGCGCGGTAGCGGCCGGGGTTGCGCAGCGCGCAGACCAGCGCGCCGTGCCCGCCCATGGAATGGCCGGCGATGGAACGCCGGTCCGTCACCGGCAGCTCCGCCTCGACCAGTTCCGGCAGCTCCCGCACCACATAGTCGTGCATGCGGTAGTGCTTCGCCCACGGCTCCCGCGTCGCGTTGACGTAGAATCCGGCGCCCAGCCCGAAGTCCCAGGCGCCGTCCGGGTCGCCGGGCACGTCGGGACCGCGCGGGCTGGTGTCCGGCGCGACGATGGCGATGCCGAGGTCCGCCGCCATCCGCATGGCGCCGGCCTTATGCATGAAGTTCTCATCGGTGCAGGTCAGGCCGGACAGCCAGTAGAACACCGGCACCTTGGCCGACTCGGCCGGCGGCGGCAGATAGACGGCGAAGACCATGTCGCAGTCCAGCACCGCGGAGCGGTGCCGGAAGCGCTTGTGCCAGCCGCCGAAGCAGCGGTTCGCCGCGATCTGGGTCAGTTGCGACTCCATCCGGTCCTCACGGGTTGTAGAGGATGACGGACCGGATGCTCTTGCCCTCGTGCATCAGGTCGAAGGCGTGGTTGATGTCCTCCAGCCCCATGGTGTGGGTGATGAAGGTGTCCAGCTCGAACTCGCCCTTCAGGTAGCGCTCCACGTAATCCGGCAGCTCCGAGCGGCCGCGCACGCCGCCGAAGGCGGAGCCGCGCCAGACGCGCCCGGTGACGAGCTGGAACGGGCGGGTGCTGATCTCCTCCCCCGCCCCGGCGACGCCGATGATCACCGACTCGCCCCAGCCCTTGTGGCAGCATTCCAGCGCCGCGCGCATCACCTTCACGTTGCCGATGCACTCGAAGCTGTAGTCGACACCGCCGTCGGTCATCTCGACCAGCACCTCCTGGATCGGGCGGTCGTAGTCCTGCGGATTCACCACGTCGGTGGCGCCGAGCTGCTTGGCGATCTCGAACTTGTCGGGGTTGATGTCGATGCCGATGATGCGCGACGCCTTCGCCATGACGGCGCCGATGATCGCCGACAGGCCGATGCCGCCCAGCCCGAAGATCGCCACCGTCGAGCCCGGCTCGACCTTCGCGGTGTTGCGCACCGCGCCCATCCCGGTGGTCACGCCGCAACCGAGCAGACAGACCTTCTCCAGCGGCGCCGCCTTGTTGATCTTGGCGACCGCGATCTCCGGCAACACCGTGTACTCGGAGAAGGTGGAGGTGCCCATGTAATGGAACACCGGCTGGCCCTTCACCGTGAAGCGGCTGGTGCCGTCCGGCATCAACCCCTTGCCCTGGGTGGCGCGGATCGCCTGACAGAGGTTGGTCTTGCCGGACAGGCAGAATTTGCACTTGCCGCATTCCGGCGTGTAGAGCGGGATCACATGGTCGCCCACCTGGACGGAGGTGACGCCCGGCCCGACCTCTTCCACGATGCCGGCGCCCTCATGGCCCAGGATGGCCGGGAACACGCCCTCCGAATCCATGCCGGACAGGGTGTAGGCGTCGGTGTGGCAGACGCCGGTGGCGACGATGCGCACCAGAACCTCGCCCTGCTTGGGCGCCGCGACCTCGACCTCTTCGATCTCCAGGGGGCGCTTCGCTTCCCAGGCCACCGCCGCGCGTGACTTCACCATCCCACCGTCTCCATGCGTTCGCGTTTCTTTGATGATCGACGTTAGCATTCCGCGCGCGTTGACAACGCTGCAATGTTGGAGAGGATTGTTGCCGTATGGGGATAATCGGCGCGGAATCGGGGGTCTGACGGGTGAGCCGCTGGGATGGCATCGACGAGTTCGTGGCGGTCGCCGAGTGCGGCGGCTTCTCCCGCGCGGCGGAGCGGCTGCGCATCTCCTCCTCGCAGGTCAGCCGGCAGGTGGCGCGGCTGGAGGACCGGCTGCAGGCCCGCCTGTTCTACCGCACCACCCGCAGCGTGACCTTGACCGAGGCGGGCCGTTCCCTGCTCGCCCACTGCCGCCGCCTGATCGAGGAGCGGGACGAGGCGCTGCTCGCCGTCAGCGACCTCCAGGCGGAGCCCAAGGGCCTGCTGCGGCTGACCTGCGCCGTGGCCTACGGCGAGCGGTTCGTGGTGCCGCTGGTGAACGATTTCCTGGAGCGCCACCCGCAGCTCCGCGTCGAGATCGAGCTGACCAACCGCCGGCTGGACTTGGTGCATGAGGGGGTGGATCTGGCGGTGCGGCTGGGGCGGCTGATGGATTCCAGCCTCGTCGCCACGCGGATCGCGCCGCGGGTCATGCATCTGTGCGCCGCCCCGTCCTATCTGGAGCGCCGCGGGACGCCGCGCCGGCTGGCCGACCTCGCCGAGCACGACTGCCTGACCGGCACCGCGGACGGCTGGACCTTCGATGCGGGATCGCTGGAGGATGGCGGCCCGGAATGGCTGTTCCGGCCACAGGGGCGCTGGCGGTGCAACAGCGGCACGGCGGTCCTCGACGCGGCGTTGCGCGGTTTCGGGCTGTGCCAGCTGCCCGACTACTATGTGGTGGAGCAACTGACGGCGGGGCGGCTGGTCTCCCTGCTGGAAGCCCATCGCCCGCCCAACACCGCCGTCTGGGCCGTCTACCCGCCGCAGCGCCACCTGTCGCCCAAGGTGCGGCTGCTGATCCAGCATCTCAAGGAAGGGCTGGCCCGGCGGCCGGAATACCGCTGACCCGTCAGCAGGCGCTCATTCAGCAAGCGGTTTGGCGCGGCGTGCGCTCGACCTCCAGACCGAAGAACGGGCGCAGCGCGGTGCCCAGATAATTGCCGGCCAGAGCCGCGACAATCCACACCCAGCCGTGCAGGCTACCCGACGCGATCCCGCTGAAATAGGCGCCGATGTTGCAACCGTAGGCGAGGCGCGAGCCGTAGCCGAGCAGCAGCCCGCCGACCACCGCTGCCACCAGCGACCGCAGCGGCAATTTCCACACCGGGGCGAACTTGCCGGCCAAGCCGGCGGCGAGCAGCGCGCCCAGGATGATGCCGAAATCCATGACCGAGGTGACGTCGGCCAGCACGCTGTCCTGCAACGCCCTGGCCTGGGCCGGGGCCTGCCAGAAGGGCCAGGAGGCGACGTCCACGCCCAGCCCAGCCAGCCCCTTGCTGCCCCACAGCGCGAAGGCCGAGGTGATGCCCCACGGACGCCCGGCCAGCGCCAGCGTCGCGAAGTTCAGCACCGCCAAAGCGACCGCGCCCCAGACCAGCGGCCAGGGACCGCGCAGGAAGCGCCGCAGCCCCTCGCTCCTGACCGGGGCGCCTTCGACCAGGCGGCCGTGGCGCCGCTTCTCCAGCGCGAGGGTGCCGGCATAGACCGCGGCGAAGATGGCGAGGTTGACCGCCAGCGCCACCGGCCAGCCCCAGGCCGCGACCACCGACACCGGAGCGGCGGTCCATTGCGCTTGCCACCAGGGCAGGTGATAGGCGCCCAGCACCGAGCCGACGATGAAGAAGGCCAGCGTCACGACCATCCGCGTGCTGCCGCCGCCCACCGTGAACAGCGTGCCCGAGGCGCAGCCGCCGCCCAACTGCATGCCAATGCCGAACAGGAAGGCGCCGGCCACCACCGACAGGCCGACCGGCGACACCAGCCCCTTCACCGGCGTGCCGAACAGCGTCCCCGCCGCCAGCACCGGGAAGAACAGCGCGCAGGCCACGGCCAGCATGACCATCTGCGCCCGCAGCCCCGCCCCGCACCGGTCGGCGATGAAGACGCGAAAGGCGGAGGTAAAGCCGAACAGCGCGTGGTAGAGCACGAGGCCCATCGCGCCGCCCACCAGGTAGAGCGCCGCCTGCCGCCCCGACACGGCGTCGCCGATCCACAGGCCGCCGCCCGCCAGGGCGAGCAGCGCCACGGCGACCACCCGCCAGTCGATCCCCGGCAGAAGCGTGGCCGAACCCGCCGCCCGGCCCAGAGTCGTGTCCGTCATCCCGACACTCCAAAACAACAAAAATTGTACGTTGATAAAGGCGATTGCCTGATTGACTTCAGTAGATAATGGGATGCTTTCCACAGGAAAGGCCGTTCTGCGCATCCCTGTCCTGCGCGGGATGACCCGTCAGCCCTCGGGGAACAGGCGACGGGCCAGCCGGCCGAGCGTCAGGCTCTGCACGATGATGGTGAAGGCGACGACGGCGTAGCAGGCGACCAGCAGCAGGTCGCGGTGCGGGTTGTCGGGCAGAGACAGGACCAGCGCCACGGCGATGCCACCGCGCACCCCGCCCCAGGTCAGCACGGCGGTCGCCGCCGCCTTGCGCTGGCTGCGCAGATGGACGGCCACGACGGGCAGCACGCTCGCCAGCCGGGCCACCAGCGCCAGCAGGGGCGCCAGGAACGCCGCGACCATCACCGGCGCCTGCCAGGACAGCACCACCGCCGCCTCCAGCCCGACCAGCATGAACAGGATGGCGTTCAGGATGGCGTCCACCATCGCCCAGAAGGCCTTCATGATGAAGCCCGTCCGCTCCGACGAGACATGGTGCTTGGCGGTGTTGCCGATCAGCAGTCCCGCCACCACGACGGCGATCGGGCCGGACAGGCCGAGCCGTTGGGCGAGGCTGTAGGTCGCCGCCGCCAGGGCCAGCGAGATCGACAGCTCCACCGCCGGATCGTCCGCCCGGCTCTTCGCCCAGAAGGCCAGGGAGCCGGTACCCAGCCCGAGCAGGGCGCCGCCGCCCGCCTCCTTCACGATGTCCCAGGCGACGCCCGTCACCGTGAGGTCGGTGTCGGTCCCGGTGGCCAGCCCGAGCAGGAGGGCGAACAGCACCACCCCCATGCCGTCGTTGAACAGGCTCTCCCCCGCGATGGCGGTGCGCAGCCCCTCCGGCAGCGGCGCCTTGCGCAGCACGGCCAGCACCGCCACCGGGTCGGTCGGCGCCAGCGCCGCCCCCAGCACCAGGCACCAGATCAGCGGCACCGGCTGGCCCATGGCGTCGAAGACCAGCCACATGCCGGTGCCCATGACGGCGGTCGAGATCACGACACCCAGCGTCGCCAGCAGCGCCACTGCCCAGCGCCGCCGCCACAGCGTACCGCTGTCCTGTTCCACCGCCCCGGCGAACAGCAGGAAGGCCAGCACCCCCTCCAGCAGCGCTTCGGGCAGGTGGGCGCTGGTCACCAGCCGCTCCTCCCAGGCGCGGATGTCGATGGCCGGGACCAACGTCCCGACCACCGCCGTCGCGAAGGCGAAGCCGAAGGCCAGCAGGAACACCCCCGCCGTCGCCGGCAGGCCGAGCAGGCCGCGGCTGGCGAAGCTGAACAGCGCCGCCAGGGTCAGCAGGATGGACAGCAACTCGAACGTGCCCATGAACATCCGTCGGCAAAGGGACAAGCCATGCCAACAGGGCGCCCGCCGCGTTCCTCTCGCGCGTCAGACCTCCGGGTCGTCCAGCCCCTCCAGGATCGCCGGGGCGAAGGCGGCCCGCCAGCCCTCCCGGTGCCGGATGTCGCCGAAGGCGGGCAGCACCAGTTCCGCCCCCGTGGCGGCCACCAGCGCCGTCAGTTGGCGCAGCGTCGGGTGGACGTTCCAGCGCCGGTAGCGGGCACGGCCCACATCGACCAGCGTCCGCGACGGCGTGCCCTCGGCGAGGTAGCCGGTGAAGACGATGTCCGGTCCGCTTGTCTCCAGCCCGCCCGCCCCGGCCCAGCGCTCCACCAACTCGGCGGCGGTGCCGCTGGTGGCGTTGGGGCCGGCGGCGAAGGTCACGTCGCGCGGGTCGCCCGGTTCCTTGGCGCGGTCGAGCAGCCGGCGCAGCCGCTCCTCCGCGCCGGGCCGCAGGGCGGTGTCGGCCTCCGCCAACAGATGGGTGATGGCGGCGCGGTGGGCGTCGTCGATGGCCGGGACGACGCCGTGGTCCATCGCCCACAGGGCCATCTCCGGCCCGCGCCCGTCCGCCGCCACCGGGAACAGAGCGCCGCCCGCGTGGAGGAAGGGCTCCAGCGCGGCCAGCCGCTCCGCCTGCGGGGTGTCGTCCAGCCCATAGGAGGCGTCGAGGATCACCCGCCGCGCCGGCGGCGGCGGGTCGAAGGGGAACAGGGCCGACTCGTCGGAATGGTCGCCCATGTAGAGAATCCCGCCATCCTCCGTGCCCAGGTGGATCCACACCCCGCCCGGCGCGTGGCCGGACCGCCCGGTGGTCACCGGCACGCCCTGGATCTCCACCGTTCCGCGCACCGGCAGCGGCAAGGCTGCGACGGTCGGCGGCAGGAGGCAGGCGGCCAGCGGCGTGGCGTAGACCGGCGGGCTGCCGACCCGGTGGCGCAGGCCCAGGGCGCCGGCATGGTCGCCGTGGGTGTGGGTGACCAGGATGGCGTCCACCCGCCCCGCCCCGCTCAGCGGCGGCAGGCGCCCGGCGTCCGGCCCCTCGCCGAGGTCGAGCAGCAGCCGCGCCCCGCCGATCATCGCCAGAAAGCAGGCCGGCCCCTTGTTGCCCAGCCCCGACAGGGCGCGCAGCCGGACCTTGCGTCCGCGTCCCGTCATTGCCCCCGTCATAGCAGCGTCACTTGACATCACGCCCCCGTTCCGCACTGTGCCTATCCCTCGCCGCCTTCCTGAATAGCGCGACTTCCGGTGCCATGACCACTCAGACGCCCGCCCTCTTGATCGACGACGCCTCCCGCCACTATGCCGGGACGCCCGCCCCCGCGGTTGACGGCGTGACCATCGACGTGGCGGCGGGGGAGTTCCTCGCCCTGCTCGGCCCGTCGGGCTGCGGGAAAAGCACGCTGCTGCGCATGGTCGCCGGGTTCGAGCGGCTGGACGGCGGGCGCATCACGGTCGGCGGGCGCACCCTGTCCGGCCCCGGCACCCACGTCCCGCCGGAGGAGCGGCGGATCGGCCTCGTCTTCCAGTCCTACGCGCTGTGGCCGCACATGACGGTGGCCGGCAACGTCGCCTACCCGCTGGAGACCGCCCGCGTTCCCCGCGCGGAGCGGGAGCAGCGGGTCCGCGCCGCGCTCGACACGGTGGGGCTGTCGGGCTTCGACGCCCGCCACCCCGCCGAGCTGTCGGGCGGCCAGCGGCAGCGCGTCGCCCTGGCCCGCTGCCTCGTGATGAGCCCGGAGCTGGTGCTGCTGGACGAGCCGCTCGCCAACCTCGACGTGCATCTGCGCGCGGCGATGGAGGAGGAGTTCGCCGACTTCCACGCCAAGACCGGCGCCACCATGGTCTACGTCACCCACGATCAGGCCGAGGCCATGGCGCTGGCGACGCGCATCGCGGTGCTCGACCACGGGCGGCTGGCCCAGGTGGCGGCGCCCCGGACGCTCTACCGCGAGCCGGCGACGCGCATGGTCGCCGGCTTCGTCGGCCAGGGCGCGGTGGTGGAGGGTGCGGTGACAGGGCCGGCCGCCGACGGCCGGGTGCGGGTGCGCCTGTTCGGGGCTGAGGCGCTGGTCCGCTGCCGCGCCGGGCAGCCGGAGGGGCCGGCGCTGGTCTGCCTGCGGCCCGAGGATCTGGAGCCGGCGGTGAACGGCCCCATCGCCGCGACGGTGGTGCGCGCCGCCTACAAGGGCGGATTCGTGCTGGTGGAGGTCGAACCCCAGGCGGCACCGGGCGTGCGCCTGCTGCTGCGGGTGTCCGGCGACGCGCAGGTCGCGCCGGGCGAAGCGCTGCGCCTCGCGGTGCGCGATGGGTGGGTGGTGCCGGAGGGGGTGTGAGGTGGCGGCCTAAAGCCCCCCTCCCGACCTCCCCCCGCTTCGCAGGGGGAGGAGAAAAGCCCTCCCCTGCGGAGCGGGGGAGGGTTGGGTGGGGGCCCGTTTCAGGAACGCCTCACCCCCGCCAGGGAATGATCCCCGCCGGCAACCGCCGGCCCAGCCAGCCGACCGCCAGCAGCACCGTCACCACCACCGCGATGGTCACCACGCTCAGCGCCGCGGCGAGCGTCGGGCTGCCGCCCTCCTCCAGCGCGTAGACGACGACGCCCAGCGTCTCCCGCCCCTGCGACCACAGCAGGATCGACACGGTCAGCTCGTTGAAGGCCGTCAGGAACACCAGCACCCCGCCCGCCGCCGCCGCCGGCGCCACCAGCGGCGCCACGATGGTGCGCAGGCGGCGCAGCGGGCC
>NZ_JBFUHT010000034.1:0-73477 GCF_056402275.1 Azospirillum sp. P4_B5 | reverse complement strand
GGCCCGTGCTGTCGAGGACCAGACGCACCGGCCCGTCATCTTGGGGATGCGGTGGCGACGGGCACCATTGTGCTTGAAGGGCATGGCAGGCACAGCAATCAGAACGAAGAGGCCGCCCTTCCTCACGGCACGTCCGCCCCCGCCAATTGGTCCGCCAATGCCTCCATGCACCAACGCCAATCAGATGCTGATCATTCTTTGAGTGAATGAAGCCTCCATTTATCAAATTTTGCGCTGGAAGATTCTCATTCGGAATAAGAAAGCAATATTGGCACCATTGAACTCCAAGACTTTTACTTATCATTCTTTGGCTGAAGCACCACTCTCCCGGCAATGTGGGATGCGGGGCACATAAAGTAAGATTGTGCGGGGCCGCGAGTCCCGCCCTTCTCCTTACGCAAAACGCGGCGTGACATCGGCACACCGGCAGGATCTGGCCCCCGTCGCCGAACATTCGGATCAAAGGGTTCGCCACCGGCCTCGCCGTCGGGGCTATCCCGTCAGAAAACGCTCCAGTCCGACGATGGCCGCCTGATCGCGATAGACGGTGGGAAGCGCGGCGGTCTGGCGGGCTTTCCGGATGGTCCGCGCCGCCGGGTCGCGCCCCAGACGAATGGCGTCCTCGATGAAGTCGTCCGGGCTCTCGGCAACGGCATCGGCCATACCGAGGCGGTCCAGCAGGGCGGCGGCAAGCCGTCCGCGCATGAAGCGCCCCCGCGCGGTCACCACCGGAAGCCCCGCCTCCACCGCCTGCAGGGCCGTGTTGAATCCGGAAAACCCGATGCTGTCGAGATAGACGTCCATCACCCGCAGCGTGGCGAGATACGCGTCATGATCGAGTTGGTCGGCGAAGACGCAATATTCCCGGCTGTCGAGGCCCTGGACGGCGAAAGCCCGTTCCAGCCGGTCTTCCAAGCTGCGGGTGACGGTGGCCTGGCGGTGCCGGAAGAACAGGAACCGGCTGCCGGGCAGGGCTGCGGCGATGGAAGGAAACACATGGTCGTGCTGCGGCAGATACTTGAACAGGCTTTGACTGCACAGGAAGGCGGGCGCCCCGCCGGGCAGGCCGAGCCGGCCGCGCGTGACCGACACGACGGGCCGCCGCGTGGGCTCCACATGGCAACCGAGGTTGGGCAGCCGGACCAGACGCTCGCTGTAGAAGGCGTCTCCATCGGGTGGCTCCAGCAGATCGCCCGACAGGTAATGGTCGAGAGTGGGAAGCCCCGTCGTGTCGGGGTGCCCCCACGCCACGGCCTGCACCGCTGCCAGGCGCAGCGCCGCGAGCCGATGAGTCATGGGCTCCATGCCAACCTCGGGGAACAGCAGCACGTCGGGCCGGTCGGCGACGATGGTTTCCGCCCAGCGCTCCACGGCACCGAGTCCGCGCCGGAACACCGCGCAACGCGATGCGGCCAGCGCGGTGCACGCATCCTGCTCCCCCGTGACATGGTATCCCAGAAGGGTGAACCGCTCCGGATCGAGCCGGGTCAGCCAGCCGGCCAGGATCGCCCGCCAGACAGAATGGTCGTGGAAATAGGACGAGACGATCCCGACCCGCAGCCGCGTCCGGGCCGGGCGGGGACGTGTGGAGGCACGGGGCGTTTCCGGGGTGGTGGGGATGCGACTCCCCAGACGCGCCGCCATCAGCCCCGCCACGATGCCGCCGTAGGTCTCCTGCAGAGTCCGGTTGTCCATGCCCTGGTAGGCCAGCAGGAAGGGCAGATGCGAGCCCGCAAGGTCGCAGGCGCTCAGCCGCGCCTCAATCGGCGCGCTGGGGCCGATCAGCCCGTCGAGCGCGGCGAGGTGGCGCGTGTAGGCTTCCCGTCGGGACGCCAGTTCCGCTCCGTCGGCGTAGACGTGGCGGAGTTGTCCGACACACAAGGCCATGCGGCAGGCGGCATCCTCCGGTACCACCTCCACCCCCCGGGCCCAAAAGCCGGTGGCCATGGTGTCTTCGCCCCGGCCGGCGTGGAGCACTCCCAGCGCATACAGCAACCCCGGATGGTCCGGGGCGGCGCGCAGCCCATGGCTCATCACCCGCAAGCCGTCGGATGGGCAAGGTCCGGAGAACGCGCTGCCGAGCCCGAAATAGGCGTCGCCGTTGTCGGGTTGGCAGGCGATCGCCCGACGGAACGCCGCCGTCGCCGCCTCGGTGCGTCCGAGTTCGGCGAGCGCCGCGCCGAGATTGACCGGCATCGTCGCAGAGCCGGGCGCAAGCCGCGTGGCGCAGCGGAAGGAGGCCACCGCCTGCTCCACGGCACCGCCGGCGCGCAGCAGATTGCCCAGGTTGTTGCAGGCCGCAACATGGGTGGGGTCGAGCACGATGAGACGGCGATAGGCCGCCGTTGCTTCCGCCGCCTCTCCCCTTGCCCGCAACATCCGCGCGAGGGAGAAGCACAGGCCACCATCCTCGGGCGTCAGGCGCAGTCGTTGCCGGAGCACCGATACGGCCTCGTCGGTCGGGGCACCCTCGGCCAGCACCGGCGCCAGACCGGCGAGCGCATCCGGATGGCCAGGGTGCAGCGTCAGCGCCCGGCGGTGGAGCGCGACCGCCTCGTCCGTTCGGCCCAGCGCCATTGCCAATTTGCCGATGTTGGCGTGGAAGTCGGCAATGCCCGGAGCGCTGGCGATGGCCCGACGGATCTGCGCCATCGCTTCCACCGGGCGGCCCTCCTGCCCGTCGAGCACCCCCAACAGGTGCAATGCGTGAGGCTGGTCCGGCTCGACAGCAAGGATTCGGCCGTATAGCTCCCTGGCCTCCGTCAGTCCTCCCTGAAGATGATACTCGACCGCAAGTCCCAGCGCTTCCCGCACCGTCGCCATGGAGAGTTCCCGCCCGCTTGCCTCCGCACCCTCGACCAGGACTTGATTCCGGCTCCAACAACAAGGACCCGAAATTGCGCCGTGTCACGTGTTCTTAAACCATGAGGCTGCGACACCTGTCGAACGGATTCCGGCCAACGCAGCCCTGCCCGACAGACCTCGGCGACGACGGCATCGCCCATGCCCTGGACGCGGTGAGCCAATCAGAAGCGGTGTGATGAGCAGCGCGCCGATGATTGGCGTCGCTGACAGTTGGCTGAACAAATGCTTGAAATAGCTGTAATTTTTCTGACGCGCTGCGTTGCACACTCAGCGTATCAGGTATTTGGTATGCCAGTATAAGGTCATCTGCACCAGACATGAAGGAGACGGACCATGGCTTACACCACCGCATCGCACATCGATCATGACGGCCGGCTGTCGGGGATCGTCAAGGACGTTCGTGAGTTCGTCAGCGCCTGGTTCGAGGCATCCGCCGCCTACACCGTTTATCGTGAGCTGTCGGCCTTGAGCCGGGCCGAACTGGCCGCTCGTGGCCTGCGCCGCGAAGACGTCGGCCGGGTCGCCATGGACCTGCCGAAGCTGATGCGCGAGTAACCCGTGTACGGCCCTCTCTGAGTCACGAGATTGGGTCAGGAGAGCGCCTTTTGCAGCTCCTCCTTGCTCATGCGGGAGCGGCCGGGCAGGTTCTGCTGCTTTGCCTTCTCGTAGAGGGCCGCGCGGGTCCGGTTCCCATCGGCGGGATGCCGGAACGGCGCCGTCTTCCGGGCAACGTCGTCGGGCTGCTTTGAGAACTGCCTGCCCTTCGTCGTGTCGGCGCGCTTCTTGTCGCTGGTGCGCCGGTAGTCCGCTTCGGACAGGTGTTCGCGGGCCTGTCGGGGGAGGTAACGTTCCCCCGTTTCCGCGCTCGGCTTGCCGGAGCGCGTGCCCCACTCCTCGTCGGTCCACCGGCTCAGGCTGTTGCCCGCGCTCTTCGGCCCCGTATAGCCGCCACCGCGCCGTTTGTATTCCTGAACGGCCATTTGAGCCTTGCGGGCGGACCACTGGCCGGGCTCACCGCCTTTGTCGCCCTTCAGGATGCTTGCCTTCACCGTCTCCCACATACGGGGGTCGGTGCGCTCGGCGCGGGATGCCATGTCGCCCTCCTGCCTGTGTCTCACGTCCACAAACAAGGCGATGGGGCAATGGTGCCGCGCCGAGGACCGTTTCCATGGCCGGGGACGCGGCGCGATCAGCCGCGCGCCGCAAGCTCCTCGTGGGTGATGCGCTGGAGCCCGCCCTCGGTGCCGACGACATAGACCTCGTCGGCGTTGCGGATGGTCGCCAGACGGTGGGCGATGACCAGGGTGGTCCGCCCCTCCGCCAGTTCCATCAGCGACTTCTGGATCTCCCGCTCGGTCCGGGTGTCGAGCGCGGAGGTCGCCTCGTCGAGGATCAGGATCGGCGGGTTCTTCAGAAACATGCGGGCGATGGTCAGGCGTTGCTTCTGCCCACCGGATAGCTTCACGCCGCGCTCCCCGATGATGGTGTCGAGCCCCTCCGGCAGCGAGGCGATCAGCCCGTCCAGATGCGCCCGCCGCGCCGCCTCCATGATCTCCGCGTCGCCGGCGCCGAGACGGCCGTAGGCGATGTTCTCGCGGATCGTGCCGCCGAACAGGAACACGTCCTGCTGGACGATGCCGATCTGCCGGCGCAGCGAGGCCAGCGTCATGGCGCGGATGTCGATGCCGTCGATGCTGATGCGCCCCTCCATGACCTCGTAGAAGCGCGGCAGCAACGAGCAGACCGTCGTCTTGCCGGCGCCCGACGGCCCGACGAAAGCGACGGTGGAACCGGCCTTGATCGACAGATCGACGCCCTTCAGCACCGGGCGCGCCGGGTCGTAGCCGAAGGACACGCCCTCGTAGCGGATGTCGCCTTTCAGCGCCGGGGCCGGGACGGCGCCGGGCGCATCCGCGATGTCCGGCTGGGTGTCGAGGAGCTGGGTGTAGCGGCGGAAGCCGGCGATACCGCGGGGGTAGGTCTCGATGACCGCGTTGATCTTCTCGATCGGGCGGAAGAAGGTGTTGACCAGCAGCAGGAAGGCGAAGAAGCCGCCCTGAGTCAGTTCGCCCACCAGCACGAAATGGGCGCCGGTCAGCATGACGACGATCAGGATCAGCCGCATGCTCATGTAGCTGAGCGTCGTCGAGGCCGCCATGATCTTGTAGGCGGCGAGCTTCGTGGTGCGGTAGCGGTCGTTGTCCTCGGCGAACAGTTTGCGCTCGTGGTCCTCGTTGGTGAAGGCCTGAACCACCCGCATGCCGCCGACATTCTCCTCGATGCGGACGTTGAAGTCGCCGACGCGGGAATAGAGCGACTGCCAGTTCTTCGTCATCCGCCCGCCGTAGCGGCTGGTCACGAAGGCGATCACCGGCACGATGGCCGCGGTGATCAGCGCCAGCGGCAGATGCACCACCGCCATCAGCGTGAAGGCGCCGACGAAGGTCATGACCGCGATCAGCAGGTCCTCGGGACCGTGGTGCGCCACCTCGCCGATCTCGTCCAGATCGCGGGTGACCCGCCCGACGAGATGGCCCGTCTTGTTGTTGTCGTAGAAGCTGAAGGAGAGCTTCTGCAGATGGTCGAAGCTCTTGCGGCGCATCTCCGTCTCGATGTTCACGCCGAGCATGTGGCCCCAGTAGGTCACGATGGCCATCAGCCCGCCGTTCGCCATGTAGATCGCCAGCAGCGCCACCGTGGCGGCGACGATCAGCGGCCAATCCTGGGTCGGCAGGAGCTGGTCCACGAAAGCGCGCACGGCCATAGGGAACCCCAGTTCCAGCAAGCCCGACAGGACGGCGCACACGATGTCGAGGACCAGCAGGCCGGTGAAGGGACGGTAGTAGGAGAGGAAGCGGCGAAGCATGGCTCTTCTCATTGCGGAACGGCGGAAAGGGTCAAGGGAAGGCGATGGTACGGGCCAGCGCGTCGAAGGCTCGACCAGCAGGTTGCGCAGCGCCCGTTGGAGCAGCAGCCCCGACAGGCCGAGCGCCGCTCCGCCCCACCGCGACGCCCGGCATTCCGCCGCGATCGGGCGGGCCAGAGCGAACAGGCCCTCGTCGGCGAAGTTCAGCCGTGGCCGGTCCATGCCCCGGATGTCCAGCCCATCGACGAAACGGCCCCCCAGGACGGACATGTCAAATGGAGGTCGAGATGGGTAAGCCGGCGGACGTTCACCGTGCGCGACCACGCCCGCAAGTCGGCGGGGACATAGCTCAGCGGTTGCGCCGGCTGAGCCGGCTGACCTCGCCACGGCCGGGCGACGCCATGACGTGCAGCCCGCCCTCCCCCGCCTGATCGAGGACCGCCGGCCGCCGCGGGGCCTCGGACGCATACTCGCCCTGGCCGTTCTGGTCACAGGCGACGTTCCGGATATCGGCGATCATCCCGTTCCGGGCGCGCCACAGAAGGTCCCTGAGGATGGTATCCTTTCCATGCTGCTTTGCATTCTGGGATGGAACAGCATGGATCGGCCTCCCAGCCACCGGATTGAACAGCCCCCCGGAATCCTCCCCCGAGCCGCCAAACCTATAGGACAAAATGGAATTGCGAACAAGTCGCATTCTTATTTGATGCCCTGCTACGCGGGCGAAGGGCTGAGTTCACTCGGGCAACCCAGCCAGTCTTAGCCCCTCCGCAAACCGCGTGAGATCCTCGGGACGGTGGATCGGCAGCCACTCCCTGAGAGTGGAAACGCGCAAGGACGGGTCGAGCGAGCGCAACTGCTGCATCGTCCGCCGCGCGTCCTCCGTCCGCCCAGCCAGCGCGTGGCTCGCCGCCGTCAGGGCGATGGCAACCAAAAGGCTGGGCAGGTTCCCCAACGCCTTGTCCGCCCAGGCCACGGCGCAATCGTAGCGCCCGGCGAAGAAATGCGCGAGCGCCGTCCCCGCCTGCATCCGGAACATCTCCGGGTCCAGCGGGCTCAGGCGGGCGGCATGGGCGAAATGCTCGCTCGCGCTTTCCGTTTCACCGCGGAAGGCGCGCAGGTAGCCGCCGAGGAACCAAGCGGGGGCGAAATTGGGGTTGAGCAGCACGGCCCGGTCAATGAGCGCGATGCCGCCATCGAGATCGCCGGCGAAGTGGCCAAGCGCGTGTCCGGCTCTCGTCAGCGCGACCGCGTCGTCACGGCCGAACTCCACCGCCAGCCGCGCCAGCCGCACCCCCTCGGCGATCTCCTGGGGCCGGTCGGTCATCCAACCGTTCACTTTGCGCCAGAGATGGCACCAGGCCGCCCCGCCATAGGCCGATGCGAATTCCGGGTCGAGGCCCGTCGCCTTGTGGAACAGGGGCAGCGCCGCCTCGATCGCCTCGCGGGTTCCGCTGTGCAGCTTCGCCATGCCGCGGAGATAGTAATCGTAGGCGTCCAGGCTTTCCGTCGGCTTGCGCTTGGCGCGCTCGATCTCCGCCCGCTCGAGCTGCGGTGCGATCGCGCCGACGACGCTTTCGGCGATCCGATCCTGCAGCTCGAAAAGGTCATCGAGCATGCCTTCGAATCGCTCCGCCCAGAGATGCATCCCGCTTGTCGCGTCGATGAGCTGCCCGGTGATGCGCACCCTGTTCCCGGCCTTGCGGACGCTGCCTTCGAGCACGTAACGGACGCCCAGCTCGCGGCCGACGTCCGTCACATCCACCGCCCGGCCCTTGTAGGCAAAGCTCGAGTTGCGCGCGATGACGAACAGCCAGCGGATGCGCGACAGGGCGGCGATGATGTCCTCCACCACGCCGTCGGCGAAATAGTCCTGCTCCGGGTCGCCGCTCAGGTTCTGGAATGGCAGCACGGTGATCGAGGGCTTGCCCGGCAGGACCGGCCCGGACGGCATCTCCCGGCCTTCGCTGGAGGCGCGGCTGGCGATGCCTGACCCGCCGGGCTGCGGCGTCTCCCCGATCGCGCCGGCTTCGGCCGCCCCGACTTCAATCGCCCCGACTTCGATCGCGCCGACGAAGCGGAACCCCTTGCGGGGAACCGTGCGGACCAGGCGCTGCTCCCCGCCGCTGTCGCCGATGGCCTTGCGAACCGCGTTGATGTGGCTGGTGATGGTCGATTCCGAGACGATCCGTCCGTTCCACACCGCCTCCAGCAGGTCGTCCTTGCTGACGACGCGGTCGTGGTTGCGGACGAGATGCAGCAACAGGTCGAAGACCTGCGGGCCAACGCCCACGACCTGCCCGCGCAGGGTCAGTTCCCGGCGCTCCTGATCGAGCACACACTCTCCGAAACGGAACTGCAAGGCCCGCACCTCCCTGGACCGAGCGTCCTCGCCACCCTGTCCGGGGCGACGGGCGAACGATGTGCGCCCTTGATAGCACGGCGGCGCGTCGCCGGCTGCACCGTTCGCGTCGAGGCATGCAGCGCCGTATGGCTTCCTTGGACGGAAATCCAAGCGTCCTTGGAGGGCAATTCAAGCCCGCCGCAAGGACTTCCCCGGCGTGCGCAGGCACTCTCCATTCCATCGACGGCGCTGGTTTCCGTCGAGAAGCGGAGAGCCCCCATGAAGATCGTCGTCATCGGAGGCACCGGCCTCATCGGATCGAAGCTGGTGCAGACCCTCCGCGAGCGCGGCCACGATGCGCTCGCAGCCTCGCCAAAGACGGGCGTGAACACCATCACCCGCGAGGGCTTGGCCCAGGCGATCGACGGAGCCGCTGTCGTCGTCGACGTGGCGAACGCGCCGGTCTGGGAGGACAAGGCCGTCCTCGACTTCTTCGAGACCTCGGGCCGCAACCTGCTCGCCGCCGAAGTGGCCGCCGGTGTCCGCCACCACGTCGCCCTCTCGATCGTCGGCAGCGAACGGCTTCCCGACAACGGATACTTCCGGGCGAAGGTCGCCCAGGAACGCCTCATCAAGGCGTCGGGCATTCCCCACACCATCCTGCGCGCCACGCAGTTCTTCGAATTCGTCGGCGGGATCGCGCAGTCGGCCACCGTCGGCGGGGAAATCCGCCTGTCGCCGGCGCTGATCCAGCCGGTCGCCTCCGACGACGTGGTGGCGGCCCTCGCCGAGGTCGCGCTCGCGTCGCCGGTCAACGGCACGCTCGAAGTCGCCGGTCCGGAGGCGATCCCGCTCGACGAGCTGGTCCGGCGCTTCCTGCAGGCGACGAGGGACACGCGCAAGGTCGTGCCCGACATCCACGCGCGCTACTTCGGCGATGTTCTCAACGATCAATCGCTGACCCCCGGCCGGACCCCCCGCCTCGGCGCCATCCGGTTCGAGGACTGGCTCGGCCGGCAAACCGCGCGCTGAGCGCGCGCTGAAGGACTTCGAAGACACCCGGCGGCGGCCATGGGTCGGCGCAGCGGGAACTGCAATCAATTGTTGATAGGAAAGGCAAAGGACATGGCACGCTTGGCTTGGTACGAGGTTGCGCCCGACGGCGCGAAGGCTCTGTTCGGCGTCCATCATTACGTCACGAAGCGCACCAACCTGCCCGAGGAACTCATCCACCTCGTGTTCCTCAGGGTTTCGCAGATCAACGGCTGCGCTCATTGCATCGATCTGCACAGCCGCGACCTCCGGAAGACCATGTCGATCGACAAGGTCACGCTGGTGCCGGTGTGGGAGGAGGTCCCGCACCTGTTCTCCGACACGGAGCGCGCGGCCCTGGCCTGGGCCGAGGAGGTGACCCGTGTCAGCGAAACCCACGCGTCCGACGCCGCCTACGCGGCGGCATCGGCGGCGTTCGAGCCGAAGGATCTGGTCGATCTCACCATCGCCATCGCCGCGATGAACGCCTTCAACCGGCTGGGTGCCCCCTTCCGTCTCCCGGTGGCCGCCAAGGCCTGAGCCGATGCGGATGGGAGCGGTGGCGACGCTGGGACACCCCCGATAGGGAACGAGGGAATGGACACGCTTGAGGACAGGGGGGCCGTCGTCGCCGGTACAAACGCCACCGGCGAACACTCCGCGGTCGGCGCCGCCGCGGCGCCCCCCAGCAAAAGAAGGACGGTCGGCGTGCTGCTCTGCCTCGGCGCCGTCTTGGTCGCGGCGGGTGGGTGGAACTGGGCCCGCTCAAACGGCGGGACGGCGACCGACAACGCCTATGTCCGCGGCGACGTGACCTCGCTCGCCCCAAAGGTCGCCGGCTACGTCACGGCCGTCGAGGTCGAGGACAACCAGACCGTTGGAGCCGGCGACGTCCTGTTCCGGATCGACGACCGTGATTACCGCGCGCGGCTGGCCCAAGCGGTGGCCAATGTCGAGGCGGCCCAGGCCCGGCTTACGAACGTCGATGCGGAGACCCGGCTTCAGCATGTCCTGATCCGGCAGGCCGAAGCCCAGAGACGGTCGGCCATGGCCGAGATGACTCTCGCGGCCAAGGCCTACGACCGCCGCCGTGAACTGATCCGCGGCAACGCCGTCAGCCAAGCCCACCTCGATGAAAGCGATGCAGCGCGCTTGAAAGCGGAGGCGGGCGTGTCGGCCGCCTCGGCGACGGTCGAAGCCCAGCAGCAACGCATCGCCGTCCTTGCCGCGCAACGCGACGCGGCCGTTGCCGCCGTGGCCCAGGCCCAGGCCGCGCGCGACCTCGCCCAGATCGATCTCGAGAGCACCGTGGTGCGTGCGCCGGTCGGCGGCGCCGTCGGCAACCGCCAGGTCCGCGTCGGCCGCTTCGTCGCGCCGGGCGCCTCCCTGCTCGACATCGTTCCGCTCGACGATGTGTGGGTGGTGGCGAACTACAAGGAAACCCAGCTCGAACACATCCGGCCCGGCCAACGCGCCCGCGTCACCGTCGATGGTTATCCGGACGGGACGCTCGACGGCGTGGTCGACAGCCTTGCGCCCGGCAGCGGGTCCGCCTTCAGTCTGCTGCCCGCGGACAACGCGACGGGGAACTTCGTTCGCGTCGTTCAGCGCGTGCCGGTGAAGATCCGGCTTGTCGGCAACCCGTTGCCCGGCCGCCTCGTGCCCGGCCTGTCGGCGCGTGTCGAGATCACCGAGGGAGGCGACCAATGACCACCGCCCCCACGGCCACTCCGGGCCACGACGGGGCCGCGGCCGAAGTTTTCCTCGTCGCCGGCATCCTGCTCGCCACACTGACGGAGGCGGTCGCCGGCACCGTGCTGTCGCTCGGGCGTGGCGACATCATGGGCGCCACGCACGCGACCCCCGACGAGTTCGCCTGGCTGGACATCGGGTACACCACGCTCAAGCTCATCGGCTTCATGGCAGCCCCCTGGCTGATGACCCGCATCCCTCCGCGCGGCGTGGTCGTCGGCGCGACCTTGGCCATGGGCATGGGCGGCATGGCCGCCGTGACCGATCGGCTGGACCTGCTGGTCGCCCTTCGCACCGTCCAGGGCTTCGCCGGCGGCATCCTGCTTGTCGGGGGGCAGACCATGCTATTCCTCGCCTGTCCGCGATCCCGCCAGCCTGCCCTGCAAGCCCTGTTCGCCATGGGGGCGGTCGTCGCTCCCGCAGCCATCACCCCGGCCTTTCAGGGGGCGCTGCTGGACAGCCAATCCTGGACCTGGATCTTCTTCAGCGTCGTTCCGCTGGCCTTGGCGGCCGCGGGGCTTCTGCTGATCGCCGACAAACCGATGCCCGCCGCGACCGCGTCCCGTCCTTTTGACGGGCTCGGCTTCGCCCTGATCGCCGTCACGCTCTTCTGCGTCACCTGCGTCCTCAGCCAGGGCAGCCGGTGGGATTGGTTCGAGGAGCCCCGCATCCTGTGGCTGACCGTGACCGGCACAGCCGCTCTGCTGGTCTTTCTCGGCCAACAGGTGTTGACGAAGGGCCAGGGCCTGCTCGACGTCTCCCCGTTCGAATCGGACGCCTTTTCCTTCGCCTTCATCGTCAGCTTCGTCGCCGGCGCCGCCCTGTTCGGAAGCGCGTTCCTGATTCCGTCGTTCGCCCTGTCTGTCCTCGCCTTCACGCCCACCGAGGCCGGCCTGCTGCTGTTGCCGAGCGGCGCGCTTTTCATCGGCTCGCTCCTGATGGCCGCCTTTCTAATTCAGGTGCGCCGCGTCCCTCCGTTCGCCACGGTGCCCTTCGGCATCCTGACCATCACGGGCGCCATGTGGATGCTGTCCGGCTCGACCGCCGAGAGTGGTGCTGACGACATGATGGCGGCGATCCTGCTGCGCGGCCTAGGCCTCGGCTTGCTGTTCCTTTCGATCACACTGATCGCTTTCGGCACCCTCGACCGCCGGAGTCTGGCGGCTGGAATCGGCCTCTTCAACACCGGTCGCCAGCTTGGCGGCCTGATGGGAATCGCGGCGCTCCAGACCCTGATCGACCATGCCATCCCCGCCAACGCCGCAGTCCTCGGCGCCAACGTCACCGCGGGAGGCCCCATCCTCATCGAGCGGCTGATGACCACCGCAGCCACGCTGACGGCGAAGGGGCTGGAGGCGGTGGCCGCGAGCCGGGTCGCAACGAGCCTTCTGGGCCGGACCGTGACGGGTCAGTCCACGGTGATCGCCTTCGACACGGCGTTCACCGCCGTCGCCCTGCTCTTCGTCATCGCCGCTCCCGTGCTGGTCGGCATCAAGATCGGCCTCTCTCGCCGCAAGATGGCGCGCGCTGCGCGTTTCCGTGGCGGAGGCGGTGAACACTGATATCCGACGCGATGGGCCGGGCAGGATGCGCGGCTGTGAACGCAGCGCGCAGGAAGGAAAAGCGTCGTACGCCGCGCTGAGGCAACCATCGACCATCCTGGAAAGGCTCGACGCCGGCCACCTGCGATGAGGGAAGAACGACATCCACGGATCATCAACGGTCTCATCCGACCCTTGTGAACGGTAGCCACCCGACCTCTGTCATCCCCTGCCATCCCGATCAACTCACACTTTGACAGTTCACACCGCTCGCGCCGACTCACGACAAGCAGCAAGCACCACCCCGCGCAGCCAGCCGTGGGCCGGGTCGGCGTCCTGCCGGGGATGCCACATCTGCGTCACCACGACCTCATCCAGGGCGATGGGAAGCGGCAGGGTGCGGACCCCGGCCACGCCCGCGGCAACCTGACGCTCGGACACCAGGGCGGTCAGGTCGGAGGCGCGGACGATCGCTAGGGCCGCCGGGAAGCTCGGCACCACGGCCACCACCTTGCGCGCAAGGCCGAGGGCGGCCAGCGCCTCGTCCACCCGGTCCCGCACCAGCCCGCGCCGCGAGGTCAGCACATGGCCGCAGGCCGCGTACTGTTCCGGCGTCACCGCCTCCAGCCGGGTCAGCGGATGGCCGTCCCGCACGGCGGCGACCAGCCGGTCGCGGAGCAGGCTCTGCACCTTCAGCTCCGGCGTGGTTTCCGAATGCACCCCGATGTCGAGGTCGATCAGCCCGTCCCGCAACGCCTGCGCGTCGCGGTTGCCCCGCGGCGCGAAGCGCAGCAGGACGCCGGGGGCTTCGGCGGCGACGCGACCGACCAGCCGGGCGGCGTAGACCTCGATGAAGCTCTCGCTGGCGCGCAGGGTGAAGCTGCGCTCCAGCCGGGCGATGTCGATGGCCTCCGCCGGACGCAGCACCGCGCGGACTTCCTCGGCGAGGGCGGGCACCCGCTCCCGCAACTGGATGGCCCGCGGCGTCGGGACGAGGCCGCGCCCGGCCCGGACGAGCAGCGGGTCCCCGGTGACCGCGCGCAGGCGCGCCAGGGTGCGGCTCATCGCGGAGTCGCTGAGGCCGAGCCGCCGCGCCGCCTTGACGACGCTGCCCTCCGTGAGCAGCGCGTCGAGCGCGATGAGCAGATTGAGATCGGGGTCGGCCATGGGTGCCGAGGCTAACACATGGCGTTCAATGCAGGAATATCCTGCACAGGCGGCGTCTTCCGCCATGCCATTGGAGGCGCAAAGTTGATCCAACCACTGTTGGAGAGTTTGATGCCCCGTTCCACCGTTCCCCGAACGCCAGATTCCCCACATCCGGACGGGCTGCCCATGCCCCGCCGCGCCGTGGCCGCCGCGTCCGTCATCGCCGCGATCGTGCTGGTCGTTCTCGACGGCGCCATCGCCAACATCGCCCTGCCGACCGTCGCCCGCACCCTCGGGGTTCCGCCCGCCGACACCGTCTGGATCATCACCGCCTACCAATTGGCGCTGGTGATCGCGCTCCTGCCCGTCGGCGCCCTCGGCGAGAGTCTCGGGCACCGCCGGGTGTTCACCGGCGGGGTGCTGCTGTTCACCGCGGCCTCCGCCGGCTGCGCCCTGGCGCCGACGCTGCCCTGGCTGATCGCCGCGCGCTTCGTGCAGGGGCTGGGCGGCGCGGCGGTGATGGCGTTGGGCGTCGCGCTGCTGCGCTTCGTCTATCCGCAGAGGCTGCTCGGCGCCGCCATCGGCTGGAACGCGCTGGCCATCGCGCTGGCCTCGGCGGCGGGACCGACGCTCGGGGCGGGCATCCTCGCCGTCGCCCCCTGGCCGTTTCTGTTCGCGGTCAACATCCCGGTCGGGATCGTGGTTCTGGCGACCGCCCGCGCGCTGCCCGCCGTCGCGGGAACCAAGCGCCGCCTTGATCCCGCCAGCGTCGCCCTCAACGCCGGCTTTTTCGCCGCCCTGGTGATGGGGGCCGAGACCGTCGCGTCGCAGCCTCTGCGCGGCGGCGCGCTGCTGCTGGCCGCGGTGCTCTGTCTTGCCGGCTTGGTCCGGCGCGAAAAGGAAAGCGAGGCGCCGCTGGTGCCGCTCGATCTGTTGCGGGTGCGCTCCTTCCGCCTGTCGGTGGTCGCCTCCGTCCTCTGCTTCACCGGCCAGATGGCCGGCGCCGTGGCCCTGCCCTTCTACCTGCAGCACGGCCTTGGGCAGGACATCGTCACGGCGGGGCTGTTCCTGGTGCCGTGGCCGCTGGCGACCGCCGTCGCAGCACCCATCGCGGGCCGGCTGTCCGACCGCGTGGGGACGGGCTGGCTGTGCGCGCTGGGTGGTCTGCTCCTCGCCGCCGGCCTCGCCCTGGCAGCGGTCTGGCCGCTGGAGCAGGACCCGCGGCCGCTGCTGGTCTTCATGGTGATGTGCGGCTTCGGCTTCGGGCTGTTCCAGACGCCCAACAACCGCAACATGCTGCTGACCGTGCCCAAGGCGCGCAGCGGCGCCGCCGGAGGGATGCAGGGCACCGCGCGTCTGGTCGGGCAGACCGCCGGGGCGGTGCTCATGACGGTGCTGTTCTCGCTGCTGTCCGGCCCGGACGCGGCGCCGCGCCTCGGCCTCGCCATGGCCGCCGCCCTCACCCTGGCGGGCGGCATGACCAGTCTGCTGCGCGTTCCCGCGCGCGGCGCGGCGGAGACCGTGGAGGCGCCGGCCCCCGGCCGCTGAGCCCGGCCCTCCGGGGATCGTCAGCCGCGCCGCGCGGCCTCGATCGCGGCCCTGATCGCGGCGACGTCGATCTTCGTCATGCCCATCATCGCCGCGAAGGCGCGCCCGGCTTCGTCGCCGCCGGCCGCCAACGCCTCGGTCAGCACGCGCGGCGTGATCTGCCAGGAGACGCCCCAGCGGTCCTTGCACCAGCCGCAGGCGCTTTCCTGCCCGCCGTTGCCGACAATGGCGTTCCAATAACGGTCGGTTTCCTCCTGATCGTCGGTGGCGATCTGGAACGAGAAGGCTTCGTTGTGTTTGAACGTCGGCCCGCCGTTGAGGCCGAGGCAGGGAACGCCGGCGACGGTGAACTCGACGGTCAGCACGTCGCCCGCCTTGCCGGACGGGTAGTCGCCAGGAGCGCGATGAACGGCCCCCACCGCGCTGTCGGGAAAGACCGTGGCGTAGAAGCGGGCTGCGGCCTCCGCGTCCTTGTCGTACCAGAGGCAGATCGTGTTTTTGGCGGTCGTCATGGTGTGTCCCCTCCCCTTCGGTGCCTTGCTGGCAAGCGCAGCGACAGGATAAAGCAGCGCCGCCCGAACCGGAACGCGTGAGGATGCGCTGGCGCCCCTGTTGACGGGAGGGTTGCAATCCCTTTCGCAGAGGTGGCGCATGAGCGACCCGAAGAAGCCGGACGACACCGGCATCCATCCCCCGCGCAGCTACGATCCCGACAGCCAGAAGCCGGCGAACGACCGTGACGAGGCCGCGCCCGGCACGCCGGGAACCGGCGAGGACATCGACCCGAGGACCGGCGAGACCTTCACCGAGGGCATCGGCGGCGCCTGACCGCCCTTACTGCCCAGCCCTTATCGCCCGGCCCTCATCGCCCAGCGGCTAAAGCCTGCATGGTCACGCGGGCGGCGCTGGCGATGTGCTCGTCGTAGAGCTGGCGCGTGCGGACGGTGTCGCGGGCGGTCATCGCCTCGTAGATCTCGCGGATCTCGCGGATCGTGTTGGGCAGCCGTCCCGGCTCGGCCAGCGACACCCCGCGCAAAAGCTGGATGCGGTTGTGCAGCGCCTTGAGGATCTGCGCCATCGTCGGGTTGCCGCAACCGGCGATCAGCGTGTCGTAGAACATGGTCTTCGCCGTGCGGATGCGCGACGGCACGCCTTCCGCCGCCGCCGCCTCGAAACCCGCCATGGCGTCGGTCAGGATCGCCCACTGCTCCGGACTGGCCTGGGCGATGAACTCCGCCGCCGCGAGACTCTCCAGCGCCCCGCGCACCTGATAGATCTGCCGGACATCCTCCGCCGTCAGCGTCACCACCTCCAGCCCGCGCTGGGGCACGTTGTGGACCAGCCCCTCCGCTTCCAGCTGGCGCAGGGCCTCCCGCAGGATCGGGCGGCTGACCTGCAACGTCTCGCACAGCTCACGCTCGACCAGCCGGTCGCCGGGGGAATAGCGCCCGTCGGCGATGGCCGCGCGCAACAGGTCGATCACCTGCTGGCGCAGGGGAGCGGCGACGCGGATGATATTTATCGGCAAATTTGACATAAAATTTCTCTTCTTGTCAGACAGTATGACGATCTGCTTGCGCCACACTACCACGTTCGATTAGCATACGTATCAACGGCGGCCCATAGGGGCGAACGCCACACCCACCACACCATACCATCACCTCGTACACAGGAGGCAGGCGTGCAGCGGAGTGCACAAGCGAGCGCCGTTTCAAAAAGCGCCGACGAGCCTGCGGCGGCGTCCGACCCCAACCGGCAGAGGCGCCGCGAACGGCTGCTTCAATTCGGCACGCTGGTCCTGCTGCTCGCCGTCTGGGAATTCGCGGCACGCGACGCGAACAAGCTTCTGGTCGCGGTGCCCAGCGACATCGCCATGGCGACCTGGGAGCTGCTGCTGAACGGCGAGCTGTTCTCGGCGACCATCGACAGCATGTCGACCTTCGTCCTGGGCTTCGTCATCGCCTCGGTCATCGGCATCGTGATCGGCTTCGCGATGGGCACGAACCGCACGGTGGAGGTGATCCTCGATCCCTACATCAACGCGCTCTACGCCATGCCGTTGGTGGCGCTGATCCCCATCCTGATGCTGTGGGTGGGCATCGGCTTCCTCGCCAAGATCACGATCATCATCCTGTTCGCGGTCTTCCCGGTGATCATCAACACCGTCACCGGCGTGAAGAACGTGGACCGGCACTATCTGGACATCGGCAAGGCCTTCATGGCCTCGCGGTTCATGGTCTACCGCCAGATCATCGCGCCCTACGCCCTGCCCTACGTGGCGAGCGGCCTGCGCATCGCGCTGGGCCGGGGCATCATCGCGATGATCGTGGCGGAATTCCTGACCTCCATCTCCGGCCTCGGCGGCCTGATCATCAACTACACCAACGCGTTCGAGACGGCCAAGGCCTTCGCCCCGGTCCTGGTGGTGGCCCTGCTCGCCAACGCGCTGACGGTTCTCGTTCAAAAGGTCGAAGAGCGTTTCGGCCGCTGGCGCCGCCGCTGACCGGCCCGCCTCCCCCGCACCACACGCGCCCCATATCACACCGGATTGAGGAAGGAAGAGGGATCATGAGCATGATGTCCCGTTCGCTGAAGGCCGCCCTGCTGGCGGGTGCCTTCTCCGTGGCGATGAGCACCGCCGCGCTCGCCGCCGACGCGCTGAAGATCGGCATGCCGGCCAAGATGTTCCTGAACCTCGTCGAGTTCGTCGCGCAGGACCAGGGCTTCTACGAGAGGAACGGCCTGACGGTGGAGCTGGTGCACATCGCCGACAGCTCCATCCCCGTGCGCTCCCTGATCGCCGGGGAACTGGACATCAGCCAGGCCGGCATGTCGGAGACGCTGGCGGCGGCCGACAAGGGCGGCACGCTGAAGACCATCGGCGGCGTCCACACCGGCCTGCATTACGCTTTCTACGCCAACGCCGCGTCGGGCGTGAAGGACGTCACCGACCTGCCGGGCAAGAAGGTCGGCATCTCCTCCCCCGGCTCGCTGCCCCACGTCGTCATCACCGCCCTGATGCGCCAGGCCGGGATGAGCGAGGACCAGATCAAGTCGGTCCAGTGGGTCTCGCTGAAGGGCTCCTCGGCGCGCATCAACGGCATCCTGACCGGCACCATCGACGCGACCGTCTCCAACTACGACCCGAAGGCCGCGCACGACAAGAACGCCAAGGTGCTGTTCGTCGTCTCCAAGAAGCTGCCCAACTACGTGATGACCCCCTGGGACGTGAACGACCAGACCATCGCCAAGAAGCGCGACGTGCTGAAGCGCTTCGTCAAGGCGGAGCTGGAGGCGACCCGCTGGATCTTCGACAACGAGAAGGGCGCGCTGGACGTCGCGAAGAAGCACTTCGACTACAACGACGAGCAACTCGCCGAGTTCTACGAGTTCTACAAGGTCGGCGGCATCTGGAACCCGAACGGCACCGTCACCGCTGAACAGGCCAAGTACATGCAGGAGCTGAACGTCGAAGGCGGCCTGCAGAAGGCCGTCCACCCGGCCGAGAAGGTGCTCGACACCAGCATCGTCCAGGAGGTTCTGACGGAAATCGGCACCTACAAGCAGCCGTAATCCCGCCGGGGCCGGCGGCGCACCGCCGGCCCCCTCCCCCGCTCCGCCCCCGCCCCGCCTGCCGTCCCGCTTCAAGACCCGGTGCCGCCCCATGCCCAAGCTGTCCGTCCGCAACCTGACCAAGCGTTTCCCGGTGTCCGGAGGGCCGTCGATGACGGCGCTCGACGGCGTCGACCTGGACGTGGAGGAGGGTGAGTTCATCGCCTTCGTCGGGCCCAGCGGCTGCGGCAAGACCACGCTGCTGCGCATCATCCAGGGATTGGAGACGGCGACCAGCGGCGAGATCCGCATCGACGGCAAGCCGGTCACCGGCCCCGGCCACGACCGCGGTTTCGTCTTCCAGCAGTACGGCCTGCTGCCCTGGCTGACCGCCGCCCAGAACATCGGCTTCGCGCTGGAGGCCAAGGGCATCCCCGCCGCCCGCCAGGGCGAGACGACCGAGCGCGTGCTCGCCACCGTCGGGCTGAAGGGCTTCGGCGACCGTTTCCCGCACCAGCTGTCCGGCGGCATGCAGCAGCGCGTCGGCATCGCCCGCGCCCTGGCGATCGAGCCGGAGATCATGCTGCTGGACGAGCCGTTCGGCGCGCTCGACGCGCTGACCCGCGAGATTTTGCAGAACGAGATGCTCGGCCTGACCGAGCGCATGGGCAAGACGATCCTCTTCGTCACCCACAGCGTGGACGAGGCCGTCTGCCTCGCCGACCGGGTGGTGGTCATGTCGCCCCGCCCCGGCCGCATCCGCGAGATCGTGCCCATCGACATCCCGCGCCCGCGCGCCAGCCTGGGCGAGGCGCTGCGCGACACGCCGGAGTACGTCGCCAAGCGGCACCAGCTGTGGACCCAGCTGATGGATCTGGTCTGAGCGCCCCCCTTCTCCGGAACCCAGGAGGTCCCATCGTGTCAGTCGTCCGTGACGATCACGAGTGGCAGTACAACCCCCGCCATTCCGTTCCCGACTTCGCGCGCCACGCCGAGCGCGCCGCCGCGCTGAGCCGCGCCGCGCGGGAACGGAACGCCGGACGGTACGACATCGCCTACGGCGACAGCCCGCTGTCCACGCTCGACGTGTTCCCGGCGGCCGCACCCGGCGCCCCGCTGCACGTCTTCCTGCACGGCGGCTATTGGCGCGGACGGGACAAGGCCGACTACAGCTACGTCGCCGACGCGCTGGTGCCGCGCGGCGTCACGACCGTGGTCATGAACTACGACCTGTGCCCGGCGGCGACCCTGCCGGAGATCGCGCGGCGATCCCGTGAGGGGCTGCGCTGGATTCACCGCAACGCGGCCTCGCTGGGCGGCGATCCCGACCGCCTCACCGTGTCGGGCCATTCCGCCGGGGCGCATCTGATCGCCATGGCGCTGGCCGACGACGCCGGGGCGGACCGGCTGGAGGATGGCACCATCAAGGCCGCCGTCCTGATCAGCGGCATCTACGAGCTGGCGCCGGTGCTGGGCATCACCGTCAACGAGACCATCGGGCTGCGCCCGGAGATGGTCGATGGGGTCAGCCCGATGCGCCACCCGCCCTCCACCGCCACGGCCCTGACGGTCGTCGTCGGTTCGGCGGAGACTCCCGCCTGGATCGCCCAGTCGCGCGACTTCGCCACGCTGTGCCAGTGCCGCGGCTCACGCTGCACCTATCACACGCTGGCCGGGGAGGATCACTTCTCGATCATGGCACGGATGGAAACGCCGGACGACGCGCTGACGCGTCTGGTGCTGGATGCGGCTGGAGTGCAAGCATGATCGTCATCGATGAAACCGCCGCCCGCCGTCTGGTGTCCCCCGCCGACGCGATCGAGGCCATGGACATGGCCTTCCGCGAAGTCTCCCGCGGGCAGGCCCGCAATTTCCCGGTGGTGCGCGAACGGCTGCTGCCGGGGCCGGACGTCTACGGCATCAAGGCCGGCGGCGACCTCGCCATCGGGCTGCTCGGGCTGAAGATCGGCGGCTACTGGACGGGCAACCGCGCCCGCGGCCTGACCAACCACCAGTCCACCACCGTGCTGACCGACCCGGAGACCGGTTGCCCGACCGCGCTGGTCAGCTCCAACCACCTGACCGGGCTGCGCACCGCCGCCGCCTGCGCCATCGGCATCCGCGAACTGGCCCGGCCCGACGCGCGGGTCCTCGCCCTGATCGGCACCGGCGGGCAGGCCGCGCACCATCTGGAGGCGGCGCTTCTGGTGCGCGCCTTCGACCGCATCCTGGTGGCCAACCGCGACCGCACGCGGGCCGAGGAACTGGCCGCCTCCTTCGCCGGGCGGCTGCCCGTCGAGGTCGTGGACGCCGAAACCGCGGCGCGCAACGCCGACGCGCTCATCACCCTGACCACGGCGCGCGAGCCGGTGGTCCAGGCCGGCTGGGTCCGCCCCGGCACGCACATCTGCGCCATGGGTGCCGACACCGCCGGCAAGCAGGAGCTGGACCCGGCGATCCTGCTCGGCGCCGCCGTCTGGGTGGACGACTGGGCGCAGGCCTCGGCCCTCGGCGAATGCCAGCACGCTCTAGCGCACGGCCTGACCCGCGAGTCCATCCGCGGCACGCTTTGCGACGTGCTGGAGGGCAAGGCGCCCCGCCGCGCCAGCGCGGACGAGATCACCGTCTTCGATTCCACCGGCATGGGCATCCAGGATCTGGCGATCGCCGCCTGGGCCGTCCGCGCCGCCGATAGCGACGCCGGAACCCAGGCCGGCTCCACCATCCACCGCATCGATTTAGCGCGTTAACACCCAAACAGGGCGCCGCCCGAGGCCGACATGCAGTTGAAGAATGTGCGCATCGCCGGGAAGATTCTCGGCATCGTCGTGGTGTTGGGCACCGTTTCGGTGTCCACCGCCCTGGTCAGCGGCTACGGCCTCGCCACGCTCGGCGGGGAGTTGAACCGGGTCGAGGAGGCGGGCCGCGAGACGACGCAGGGCGCCCGGCTGAACCGCTATCTGGTCGAACTGAGCCGCGCCGAGTACCAGATGGGCGCCAACCCGGCCAGCGTCGCCACCATCGAGGCCGTCGTCGCCGACCGCAAGGCGGAGATCCGCGCCAACCTGGAGCACGCCCGCGCCGCCTCCGATGAGCGGCAGCGTCCGCTTCTGGACCGCATCGAGAACCAATATGCCGCCTACGTCGGCAGCCTGGACGCCACGGTGGCGGCGGCGAAGAAGCACGCCGACATGGGCATCACCTACGCCCGGCGCGAGGTGCTGAACAACGTGTCCGGCAGCCAGGAGCAGGTCGAGGCGCTGATCCGCTCCGTCCAGGACTACAACAACCTCATCGTCACCAAGACGGCGCGGATCTCCGAGGAGGCGGAAGCGCTGTCCGACCGGATCACGTGGCTGATCGCCGCGGTCGCTCTGCTCGGCATCCTCGCCAGCGGGCTGATCGGGCGCTGGCTGTCGGCGCGCGGCATCGTCGGCCCCATCGTGGAAGTCGTGTCCTGCCTGCGCCGTCTGGCCGGCGGCGACCTGACGGTGGTCATCAGCGGCGCCGACCGCCGCGACGAGGTCGGCGACATCGCGCGGGCGCTTGCCGTCTTCAAGGACAACGCGCTCGACCGCCAGCGCATCCAGTCGGAGCAGGAGGCCGAGGCCCGGCACAAGCTCGACCGCGCCGAGGCGGTCGGCGCGACGATCCTGCGCTTCGACCGCGAGGTCGGCGAGGCCCTGCACGTGATGAAGGACGCCGCCACCGCGCTGGAGGCCACCGCCAACTCCCTGTCCGCCGGAGCCGAGCAGGCGTCGGAACGGATGACCGTCGTCGGCGCCGCCGCGGAGCAGACCGCCGCCAACGTCCAGACGGTCGCCGCCGCGACGGAGGAGATGACCGCCACCGTTCAGGAGGTGTCGCGCCAGATGAACGAGGCGCGCGGCTTCGCCGACGAGGCGACGCGGCAGGCCCAGCAGGCCCAGGAGCGGGTCGGCGCCCTGACCGAATCCGGCCAGCGCATCAACGAGGTGATCGACCTCATCCAGGGCATCGCCAGCCAGACCAACCTGCTGGCTCTGAACGCGACCATCGAGGCCGCCCGCGCCGGCGAGGCCGGCAAGGGCTTCGCCGTGGTGGCGAGCGAGGTCAAGCAGCTCGCCAACCAGACGGCGCAGGCGACCGACGAGATCCGCAGCCAGGTCGGCTCCATGCAGGAGACCATCGGCGGCGCGGTGTCGGCCATCCAGACGATCGCCACGGTGATCTTCCGCCTGAACGAGATGGCGACCGCCGTCGCCGCCGCCGTCGAGCAGCAGGGTGCGGCCACCGCCGAGATCGGCCGCAACGCCGTCCAGGCGGCGCAGGGCACGGCGGAGGTGACGGGGACCATCGGCACCTTGCGCGTCGCCTCCGAATCGACGGCCGCCGGATCGGCGCAGGTCCTGCAATCCGCCCGCGAGGTGGCGGGACGCGCCGTGGCCCTCAAGGGCAGCGTCGACGCCTTCATCGCCGAGGTGAAGACCGCCTGATCCCTCCCCCAATCCATCGTCCATAACCGATCGGCCAGATCAATGGGTTGAGCGGCGCGCCGGCAACGGCCAGAATGCGGCGGTGCGGCGCGAGACGACCGGCGGCCTTCGCCGGTTTCCCTCTCGTGTGCTTTGTCGCAGGCCCGGTTGGGAGAGGATCACGATGACGGTTGACGGCGCGGCTCGGACCATGAGCTTTGGATCACTCTATCGCCATGGGATGGCCCGGGTCGCCGCCTGCACGACGCCCTGCACGATCGCCGACCCCATGGCGAACGCCGTGGCGGTGCTCGACAGCGTGCGGGAGTGCGACGAACAGGCGGTCGCCGTCGCTCTGTTTCCCGAGCTGGCGCTGTCCGGCTACGCCATCGACGACCTGTTCCTTCAGGACTGCCTGCTCGACGCCGTGGAGAAGGCCGTCGCCCACCTCGTGGAGCAGTCGCGCGACCTGATGCCGCTGATCCTCGTCGGCGCGCCGCTGCGCCACGCCGGCCGCGTCTACAACACGGCGGTCGCCGTGCATCGCGGCCGGCTGCTGGGCGTGGTGCCGAAGGTCCATCTGCCCAATTACCGGGAATTCTACGAGCGCCGCCATTTCGCGTCCGGCGCAGGCACCGAGGGCGGCACGATCCGCATCGGCGCCCACGACGCCCCCTTCGGCCCCGACCTGCTGTTCCAGGCGGAGGATCTGGACGGGCTGGTGGTCCATGCCGAGGTCTGCGAGGATCTCTGGGTCGCCGTCCCGCCCAGCTCCGAGGCGGCGCTGGCCGGGGCGACGGTGCTGGCGAACCTGTCGGCCAGCAACATCACCATCGGCAAGGCGGAGACCCGCCGCCTGCTCTGCCAGTCGCAATCGGCGCGCTGCATCGCCGCTTATCTCTACTCCTCCGCCGGGGCCGGGGAATCGACCACCGATCTGGCCTGGGACGGGCAGGCGTCGATCTTCGAGAACGGCGAGACGCTGATCGAGACCGAGCGCTTCCCCAAGGGCGCCCAGATGGCCGTCGCCGACGTCGACCTCGACGTGCTGCGCCAGGAACGGCTCCGCATGGGCACCTTCGACGACAACCGCCGCCTGCACGGGACGGCCTTCCGGCGCGTCGCCTTCCGCGTCGATCCGCCCGGCGGGGACCTGGGGCTGCGCCGCAACGTCCCCCGCTTCCCCTTCGTTCCGGCGGCGCAGGAGCGCCTGGAGCTCGACTGCTACGAGGCTTACAACATCCAGGTCGCCGGGCTGGTCCAGCGGCTGCGGGCGACGGGCATGCCGCGCATCGTGATCGGCGTGTCGGGCGGGCTGGATTCCACCCACGCCCTGATCGTCGCCGCCCGCGCCATGGACCTGCTCGACCGGCCGCGCACCGACATCCTCGCCTTCACGATGCCGGGCTTCGGCACCAGCGACAAGACCAAGGGCAACGCGCTCCGCCTGATGAGCGCGCTCGGCGTGTCGCACCACGAACTCGACATCCGCCCGGCCGCCAACCAGATGCTCAAGGACATGGACCACCCCTTCGCCCGCGGCGAGGCGGTGTACGACGTGACCTTCGAGAACGTCCAGGCGGGTCTGCGCACCGACTATCTGTTCCGCCTCGCCAACCAGCGGGGCGGCATCGTTCTGGGCACCGGCGACCTGTCGGAGCTGGCGCTGGGCTGGTGCACCTACGGCGTCGGCGACCAGATGGCCCATTACAACGTCAATTCGGGCGTCCCGAAGTCGCTGATCCAGCATCTGATCCGCTGGGTCATCGGCTCCCGCCAGTTTCCGGACGAGGTGCTGCACACGCTGGGCGACATCCTGGCGACGGAAATTTCTCCCGAACTGGTCCCCGCCGGCAGCGACCGCGCCCTGCAGAGTTCGGAAGCCGTCGTCGGCCCCTACGAGCTTCAGGATTTCCACCTGTTCTTCACGCTGCGCTACGGCCTGCGTCCTTCGAAGATCGCCTTCCTCGCGCTGCACGCCTGGTCCGATGCGGAGCGCGGCGACTGGCCGGCGGGCTATCCGGTGGAGAAGCGCAGCGCCTACACGCTGGCCGAAATCCATTCCTGGCTGCGCGTCTTCATCCAGCGCTTCTTCGGCTTCAGCCAGTTCAAGCGCTCGGCCATGCCCAACGGGCCGAAGGTGACGGCAGGGGGCTCCCTGTCGCCGCGCGGCGACTGGCGCGCCCCGTCCGACGGCAACGCGCGCATCTGGCTGGAGGAGTTGGAGCGCGAGGTGCCCAAGGAGTAGCCGCCCTACCCCGCCGCGCCGGTCCGTTCGTTCATCACCAGCCGCCCGGCCGGCCAGGAGCGGACCAGCCCGGCGGCGCGCAGTTCCGGCAGGGCGCGGGCCACCGCGTCGTGCGACAGGCCCGTCGCCTCGACTAGCGCCGGCCCCGATTTCGCCCCGTCCGTCAGGGCGTTCAGCACCGCCGCGGTCGGCGTTCCGGCCTGGGCGAGCGCCGCCTCGCTGCGGGCGGGCCGGTTCGCCCGGCCGGCGGCGACCATCGCAGCGATGGCGCGGAGTTGCCCCAGCCGGTGCATCGCCTCGGGGCTGCGATCCTCGCGCAGCACCAATGCCGTGTGGCAGCGGGCAACCTCCCGCGCCAGGGCGGCGAGGTTGGCGGCACGGTCCTGCACGAGGCACAGCGCCACCTCTTCCGCAAGTGTGTCGAGATCCGCGTCGGCCTCGCCCCAGCGGCCGGCCTCAACGGCCTTTCGAATATCGTCGGCCAGTGACCGATACGCCTCCCCGCTCATGGACAGCCCTCCGTCTTCAGCTCCGGCCAGCGTTGCGGTTCCCAGCGCGCCGCGACACAGCGGGGCTCCAGCGCGTCGATGGGAAGCGACAGCCGGCGGATGCGCGAGGATTGCGCCGGATCGGCGCGCGGCTGGAAGAACAGCGCGACCCCGCAATCGGTGATGCGCTTGTCCTCCTGCCCATCGGCGTCGCAGACGCGGTTGAAGCGGTGCGAGAAGGACATGCTGTTCGCCACCACCACCCGGCACGACCCGGCGCGGGAGGACTCGTCGCCGGCATGGGCCTGCCACCGCTCCTCCGTCAGGCCGGCGTCCATCACCGGCGTGACGATCCAGTCCAGCAACTTGGCGCGGCACAGCCACGCCGCCGGCTGTTCGCGCCCGAGATCCTCGCAGATCATCACCGCCAACCGGCCCATGTTGGGCAGCTCGACGATGGTGACGCGGTCCCCCGGTGCAATGAACTCCTTCGCCGCATCGAGCAACCGCCCGTCCGGGCCGCGCACGTCGTAGGAGCGGCACTGGTCGGCGTCGAGGTCCCAACAGTGCAGCTTGGTCTGGCAAAAAATCTCGGCTCCCGTCCGGTCGAGCAGGACCGCCGTGCTGCACGGCTTACCGCCCGCCTCCCCCTCCTGACGGACTCCGACGAGGACGTAGCGGATCGGCCCGTCCACGGCGTGACGCCGCACCGCCGCCTTGATGGCGTCGAGCGTGGCAGGATCGGCGGTCACCTCGGGAAAGACGACGATGGTCGCGCCTTCGGCGGCCAAGGCCTCGATGGCCGCCGACGCGCGGGCGCCGAGATCGCCAGGAACCGCGGCATACCAGTCCGCGCCCTCCTTGGAGAACATCCGAAGGGCGAGGTCGTCCTCGGCCAGGGCGAGCGGAACGACGCCGACGATGGGCGTCCATTTGGGATCGCTGGGGCATTGGTCGGCGACCTCGGCGACGCGCTGGAAGGCCAGCGAGACGGGCCGTTCGCCGTCCTCACCATGGGGGCACTCCGCCGCGAGGGTCGGCGGCAGCAGAAGCAGGGTGTGGAACAGATCGGCCACGTCGAAGGACTCGCGCAGGGGCGTGACCTCCCGGATGTTCACCGAGCGGTCGAACAGGCCGGGCCGCAGGATGAGCTGGCCGTCGGCGGCGTGGCCGTTGAGGCGCCCGTGCCGCTTGTACCATTGCCGTGCCCGCAGATGACCGTCAGACACCGCGCTTCGCGGCAGGAAGCGCGAAGCCAGCGGCGCGAACCACTGGTCGATGGCCTGGGCCGCGAGCACGCGCCGGTCCAGCGGCGTCCACTCGTCGGACGTGTCGACCCAAGACTTGAGCGCATCGGCGCCGTCGTCAGCCTCCAACAGCGCCATCAGCCGGCGCAGCACACCACCCGCATCGTCCGGTGCGAATTCCAGGCGCTGCGCCGCGCGTTCGGTCTCTTGCGGATCTCGATCCAGTTGGTGCCGCAGCGCGACGAACAGATCAGCCAGATGCATGCCTTCAACCACGCGAAGCGACGGGATGGACGAGCGGGCGCGATCGGCATCCCGTCTCCCCTCCGGGGAGAGGGCTGGATCACCTGAAGCACCCGCATGCGTCCTGTTGAACAGCACAACGGCGGCTTGGTTTCGCGGTTGCGTTGTCAGGTGATCGCGCGCCGGACCTCCCCACGCCCCGACGCCGGCGGACAGCAGCCACATGACCAGAAAGGCCAGCGCCCCACCCATTCGTCCGTATCCCGAAAACAGACGAGCCCGGCAACGCATTCCTTTTGACGAGGAGCGAAGTGGGATTAGCCGCCCCTTCGCTTAGCGATGCATTAACCATGATCGCCGGACCATGGCTCCCAGACAGAGCGCCTTGACGGCGCAAACCAGGGGAGCGTGGCTCATGACGGGGCGGGTGCTTGGCGGAGTGTTGGCCGCTTGGGTCTTGTGCAGCGGTGCCGCCGCCGCCTCAGCGCTGTGCCCGGTCCCGCCCGGCGCGGATTCAGCCGCCGCCGGACTGACGCGCAGCCGGTCCGCCCTGGCCGGCGGGCAGCCGCTGACCGTCGTCGCGATGGGGTCGTCCAGCACGGAGGGCGTCGGGGCCACCGGCGTCGCCGCCACCTATCCCGCCCAGCTCGACGCCATTCTGGAGCAGCGTCACGCCACCTCGGCCATCCAGGTCCTGAACAAGGGCATCGGCGGCGAGACGGCGGGGGCCAACCTCGTCCGCTTCGACAAGGACGTGCTGGCCGCCAAGCCGGATCTCGTGGTCTGGCAGGTCGGGACCAACGACAGCTTCCAGAAGGTGCCGCTCGACGCCTTCGCCGCCACCCTGCGCGACGGCATCGCCCGCATCCGCAAGACCGGCGCGGACGTCATCCTGATGAACCCGCAGTCCTTCCCCGGCGAGGTCAAGGTCGACTCCTACCCCGCCTACGCGGCCACCGTGGTCGCGTTGGGCCGCGAACTCGACGTTCCGGTGCTCGACCGCTACCGCATCATGGCTTGGTGGCTGGAAAGCCGCCACTTCGCCGCCGATCAGGTGCTGAGCAGCGACGGCCTTCACCTGAAGGACCTCAGCTACCGCTGCCTGGCGGAGTTCGTCGCCGACATGATCGACACCCCGCGGGTGGTGAGCGAGAAGACCGCGGCGCGCTGAGCCTATCCGATAATCCCTCTCCCGGGGCGGGAGAGGGGATATCGTTCCCCCCTCACACGACCAGTTGCGCGCCCAGGAACTGCCGGAGTTCCGGGGTGCGGGGGTTGCCGAAGACCTCCTCGGGCGGGCCGATCTCGTGGACGCGGCCCTGGTGCATGAAGACCACCCGGTCGCAAACCTCACGGGCGAAGCGCATCTCGTGGGTCACCATCATCAGGGTCATGCCGTCGGCGGCCAGCTCCTTCACCACGGCCAGCACCTCGTTCACCAGCTCCGGGTCGAGGGCCGAGGTGATCTCGTCGCACAGCAGGGCCATCGGCTGCATCGACAGCGCCCGCGCGATGGCGACACGCTGCTGCTGCCCCCCGGAGAGTTGGTCGGGGTAGGCGTCGAACTTGTGGCCCAAGCCCACCCGCTCCAGCATGCGGCGGGCCATCGCCTCCGCCTCGCGCGCCGGCGTCTTCTTGACGACCATCTGCGACAGCATGACGTTGCGCCCCGCCGACAGGTGCGGGAACAGATTGAACTGCTGGAAGATCATGCCGACCTTCAGCCGCAGCGCCTTCAGGTGGAGGTCGTCATTGATGAGCTGGGCGCCGGCCACCATGATCGAGCCGTCGTCGATCATCTCCAGCCCGTTGACGCAGCGCAGGAGCGTGCTCTTGCCCGAACCGCTCTTGCCGATGATGGCGACGACCTCGCCGCGCTCGACGTCCAGATTGATCCCCTTCAACACCTCGACGTCGCCGAAGCGCTTCTTCACCTCAGTGATCGCGATGAGCGACATTGAGCTTCCTTTCCAGAATCTGGCTGCTCTTGGACAGGGGCCAGCACAGCGCGAAATAGATCAGGGCGACCAGCCCGTAGACGGTGAAGGGATCGAAGGTCGCGTTGGTGACGACCGTGCCGGCCTTGGACAGCTCCACGAAGCCGATGATCGAGGTCAGCGCCGTGCCCTTCACCACCTGCACGGAGAAGCCGACGGTGGGCGGGACGGCGACGCGCACCGCCTGGGGCAGGATCACGTAGCGCATCTGCTGGACGTAGCCCATGCCGAGGCTGGCCGACGCCTCCCACTGGCCGCGGGCGACCGATTCCACGCAGCCGCGCCAGATCTCCACCAGGAAAGCCGCCGTCCACAGGATCAGCGCCAGCCCGGCGGCCAGCCAGGCCGGAACGTCGATGCCGAACAGGCCGAGCCCGAAGAAGGCGAGGAAGAGCTGCATCAGCAGCGGCGTGCCTTGGAACAGCTCGACATAGCCCAGGACGAACATCCGTCCGGCCCGCGCCTTGCCGATGCGCAGATAGAGCAGAGCCATCCCCAGCAGCCCGCCGCCGATGAAGGAGACGAGCGAGAGGACCACCGTCCAGCGCGCCGCCAGCAGCAGGTTGCGCAGGATGTCCCACAGGGTGAAGGTCATCATCGCGCGGCCCTCCGCGGGAACAGCATGTTCCCGACACCGCGCAGCGCCTGCCGCAGCGCCAGCGCCAGCAGCAGATAGAGGCCGGTGGTCAGGAAATAGCTCTCGAAGGCGCGGAAGGTCCGCGACTGGATGAAGTTGGCGGCGAAGGTGATGTCCTCCGCCGCGATCTGCGACACCACCGCCGAGCCGAGCATGACGATGACGATCTGCGACGACAGCGCCGGCCAGATCCGTTGCAGGGACGGGATCAGGACGACGTGGCGGAAGGTCTCGAACCGCGTCATGGCGAGGCTGGCCCCGGCCTCGAACTGGCCGCGCGGGGTGGCCTCGATGCCGGCGCGGATGATCTCGCCGCTGTAGGCGCCGAGGTTGACGACCATCGCCAGAACCGCCGCCTGGAACTCGGTCATCTGCACGCCGAGCGACGGCAGGCCGAAGAAGATGAAGAACAGCTGGATCAGGAAGGGCGTGTTGCGGATCAGCTCCACATAGGCGACGACCGGCGGGCGCAACCAGCGCGGACCGAGCGACCGCGTCCAGGCGCAGGCGATGCCCAGCGCCACCCCGAACAGCGTGCCGATCAGGGTCAGTTCGACCGTCGTCACCAGCCCCTTCAGGATGACGGGCCAGTATTCGGCGATCCACGAATAATCGAAGCGGTAGGTCATGCGGCCCTCCGGTCAGCCCCCCGTACGCCGGGCCGCCGTGGGGGCCAAAGCCACCCGCGGCGTCCCGGCCCTGTCATTGTCAGAGGTCCTTGGGTCAGAGGTCCTTCGGCAGGTCGGCGGACAGCCACTTCTGCGCGATGGCGTTCAGCGAGCCGTCGGTCTTGGCCGCCGCCAGGATGCCGTTCAGCTTTTCCAGCAGGGCCGGCTGCTCCTTGCTCAGGCCGATGAAGCAGGGGGAGTTCTTGATGAGGAACTTCAGCTCCGGCCGCTTCGGCGGGTTGCGGGCGAGGATCGCCGCCGCCACGACGTTGCCGGTCGCCACCACCTCGACCTGACCGGACAGGAAGGCGGAGATGGTGCCGTTGTTGTCCTCGTAGCGCTTGATGACCGCATCGGCCGGGGCGATCTTGGTCAGCTCCAGATCCTCGATGGCGCCGCGGGTCACGCCGACGGTCTTGCCGGCCAGATCCTCCGGCTTCGCGGCGGTGACGCCGGCCGGGGCGAAGACGCCGTTGAAGAAGGGCGCGTAGGCGTCGGTGAAGTCGATGACCTTCTCGCGCTCGGCGTTCTTGCCGAGGCTGGAAATGACCAGATCGACCTTGTTGGTCTGCAGGAAGGGGATGCGGTTGGCGCTGGTCACCGGCACCAGCTCCACCTTCACGCCCATCTTGGCGCCGATCAGCTTCGCCACGTCGATGTCGTAGCCAAGCGGGGCCATGTCCGGGCCGACCGAGCCGAAGGGTGGGAAGTCCTGCGGAACGGCGACGCGCAGCGTACCGCGCTTGGTGATGTCCTGAAGGGCGTCGGCCCGCGCGGCGGGGGCCTGGGCGATGGACAGACCGGCGACGGCGGCGACGGCCAGGGCGAGCAGGGTCCTGCGCTTCATGTCTCTAACTCCTCCGGTTTTGCTGGATGGAATGGTTTTGGGAAAGGGTCAGGCCGGGGCGCCGGGCGAGAGGATCTCGCGCAGGCCGGCCAGGGGATCGGGGGCGGCGGCAAGGTCGAGGCCGTCCTCGACGCGCCGGATGTGCTCGTCCATCAGCCGCGCCGCGCCGGCGAAATCGCCGTCGGCCAGCAGCGTCACGATGCCGGCGTGGTCGTCGCTGGACGCCGCGGCGTCCTGGTCGGACTGGTAGAGCATCGAGACCAGCGTCGTGCGCGCGGTCAGGTCGCGCAGGATGTCGGTCAGGAAGGCGTTGCCGAAGGCGTGGGCGAGGTGGATGTGGAAGTCGCCGAGCAGGCAGGTGCGTGACCCGACATGGCCGGTGTGCAGCGCCTCGCGCTCCTCCTCGACATGGGCGCGCAGGTGGGCGACGGCGTCGCCGGGCAGCGTGTGCAGATCGCGCAGCATGCCGGTCTCGATGACCCGCCGCGCCTGGAAGGCGGCCCGCGCCTCCGTCGCCGAGGGTTCCACGACGAACCAGCCGCGCCGGGCGCTGACATGGACGATGCCGCGCGTCTCCAGCCGCATCATCGCCTCGCGCACGCGGGTACGGGACACGCCGTAGACCTCGGCCAGCTTCGCCTCGCCCAGCCGGGTGCCGGGCCGCAGCCGGCCGCCCAGGATGGCGGAGATCACGCTGTCTTCGATGCTGTCGGGAAGCTGGGTCATCAGGCTGCCGCACCAATCTTGTATACAAGACTGTTGAGCAAGCGGCGTGCCAACCGGAACGGCGCGGAAACGCTGGGTACCGGCGTCTCTTTTGATTAAGAACCAGGCACGGCCCCGACCTGATTAAGCCTTATGCACGGATTTGCGGCACCGGCGCCATCGGAGTTGCGCCTTGAAGCCGCGACGGCGGAACCATCGGCCGCCGCGTCCAGTTGGGCTTGGGGAATCCCGCTTTTTCAAAGAGGACAATGTCCATGGCTCGCGCAGCCACCCGTTCCCTTGCCATCGTCACCGGTGCGTCCACCGGCATCGGCCTCGAACTCGCCAAGCAGTGCGCCCGGAATGGCTTCGACCTCCTGATCGCCGCCGACGATCCGGCCATCGAGGAGGCCGCCAAGGAACTGCGCACGCTCGGCGTGCTGGTCGAGACGGTGCAGGCGGACCTCGCCACCCTCGACGGGGTGGACACGCTCTGCGCGGCGGTGAAGGGCCGCCCGGTCGACGCCCTGCTCGCCAACGCCGGCCACGGGCTGGGCCACGGCTTCCTCGATCAGGACTTCCAGGAGGCCCGCCACGTCATCGACACCAACATCACCGGCACGCTGTACCTGATCCAGAAGGTCGGGCGCGGCATGCGCGACCGCAAACAGGGCCGCATCCTGATCACCGGCTCGATCGCCGGCTTCATGCCCGGCACCTACCAGGCGGTCTACAACGGCACCAAGGCCTTCATCGACTCCTTCTCCTTCGCGCTGCGCCACGAGATCAAGGACTCCGGGGTGACGGTCACCTGTCTGATGCCCGGCGCCACCGACACCGAGTTCTTCGAGCGCGCCGGCATGGAGGACACCAAGATCGGTCAGGGCAAGAAGGACGACCCGGCGATGGTCGCCAAGATCGGCTTCGACGCGATGATGCGCGGCGACGGCGACGTGGTGGCCGGCTGGAAGAACAAGCTGCAGACGGCCATGGCCGCCGTGACGCCGTCCGGCGTGCTGGCCGAGCAGCACCGCAAGCAGGCCGAGCCCGGTTCCGGCCATCACTGACCGCCCCCCGCCCGCCCCCTTTCCCACCCCCTCCGGAGGAGCTTCCCATGAAGGCCCTGGTCTGGCACGGCACCGCTGACGTCCGTTACGACACCGTCCCCGACCCGGAGATCGAGCAGCCCCGAGACGCCATCGTCAAGGTCACGTCCTGCGCCATCTGCGGTTCGGATCTGCACCTCTACGACCACGTCATGCCCGGCATGGAGAAGGGCGACATCCTGGGTCACGAGTTCATGGGCGAGGTCGTCGATGTCGGGGCCGAGGCCAAGAGCGCCCTGAAGGTCGGCGACCGCGTCGTCGTGCCCTTCACCATCTGGTGCGGCGAGTGCGACCAATGCCGCCGCGGCAACTATTCGGTCTGCGAGCGCTCCAACCGCAACAAGGCGATGGCCGACAAGCTGTTCGGCCACACCACGGCCGGGCTGTTCGGCTACACCCACCTGACCGGCGGCTATCCCGGCGGGCAGGCGGAGTATGTGCGCGTCCCCTTCGCCGACCGCACCCATGTGAAAATCCCGGACGGGCTGACCGACGAGCAGGTGCTGTTCCTCGGCGACATCTTCCCCACCGGCTGGCAGGCCGCGGCGCAGTGCGACATCCAGCCGACCGACACGGTGGCGATCTGGGGCTGCGGCCCGGTCGGGCAGATGACGATCCGCAGCGCCATCCTGCTCGGCGCCAAGCAGGTCATCGCCATCGACCGCGTGCCGGAGCGCCTGTCCATGGCCAAGGCCGGCGGCGCCATCACCATCAACTTCGAGGAGGAAAGCGTCGTCGAGCGGCTGAACGAGCTGACCGGCGGCAAGGGTCCGGAGAAGTGCATTGACGCCGTCGGCATGGAGGCGCACGCCACCGCCACGCTCGATTCCATGTACGACCGCGCCAAGCAGGCGCTGGCGCTGGAATCCGACCGCGCCCATGTGCTGCGCGAGATGATGTATGTCTGCCGCCCCGCCGGCACGCTGTCGATCCCCGGCGTCTATGGCGGGCTGATCGACAAGGTCCCCTTCGGCATGTCGATGAACAAGGGCCTGACTTGGCGCATGGGCCAGACCCACGTCAACCGCTGGACCGACGACCTGCTGCGCCGCATCCAGGAGGGGCAGATCGACCCGTCCTTCGTCATCACCCACACCGTGGGTCTGGCTGACGGGCCGGGCATGTACCAGACCTTCCGCGACAAGCAGGACGGCTGCATCAAGGTCGTGCTCAAGCCGTAACAGGGAGGCGCAACATGGCGTATTACCGCAGGAATTCGTCAGCCGACCGGATGGCCCGCAGCCTGGGCTGGTTCAGCATCGGGTTGGGTGTCGCCGAACTGGTGGCCGCCCGCCGCCTCGCCCGCTGGATGGGGATGGAGGAGCAGGCCGGGCTGATCCGGGCCTATGGCGCGCGCGAGGTGGCGACCGGTGTCGGGCTGCTGGCGATGGGCGACGCCCGGCCTTGGATGTGGGGACGGATCGCCGGGGACGCGCTGGACCTCGCCACGCTGGCGACGGCGCATCACGACGGCAACCCGCGCCGGGAGAACGTCGCCACGGCGCTGGGCGCGGTCGCGGCGGTGACGGCGCTCGACGTGCTGTGCACGGCGATGCTGCACCGGGAGGAAGCGACGGCCTGGACGCCGCACCCCGACTACAGCGACCGCAGCGGCCTGCCGCGCCCGCCCGCCGCCATGCGCGGCGCCGCCAAGGACGCCCCGATCCCCGCCGACATGCGGACTCCGGCCATACTGCGCTTCGAACCCGCAGAGGCGCATCAGCATCAGTATCAGTAACCCTCTTCCCAGAGGGGAGAGGGGACAACGCGTACCCCTAGGCTCAACAACAGCCGGCCTTGCCGGCGCCGTAACGGGCCTGCAGACGATTGTCGAGGAACTCGGTGTAGGTCATCGCCGGCTGGTCGGGATGCCGGGTCCGCATGTGCTCCAGATAGGTGTCGTAATCCGGCACCCCGATCATGAGCTTGGCCGTCTGCTCGAAGTAACCGCGGAACCGGCTGAGGTTGCTTTTCAAGCCGCTCATCGGTCGTCCTTTTCCAATAGGCCGCTCCCTCACCCCGCGAGGCGTGAGGGAGCGGTGTGCTGCAATCACTCTCCGGCGATCAATCCCCGGCCCGCGCGGTGGCGCCGCCGGTCGGGATTTCCCGGGTGGTCGGACGGTCGCTGCGCAGCGCCTTCAGGCAGGACAGGACGCCGAAGACCAGCACCGCCAGCACCACCAGCACGAACAGCGAGGCCAGCGCCGCGTCCAGGTAGTCGTTGAAGATCACCTGCCGCATCTGCTCCATCGAGGTCGCCGGGGCGAGCAGACGGCCCTCGTTGGCGGCCGTGCTGAAACGCTCGGCGTGGGCGAGGAAGCCGATCGCCGGGTTGCTGTGGAAGACCTTCTGCACGCCCGCGGTCAGGGTGCAGATCAGCAGCCACGCCGCCGGCACCATGGTCACCCAGGCGTAGCGCTCCCGCTTCATCCGGAACAGCACCACCGTCGCCAGGATCAGGGCGATGCCCGCCAGCATCTGGTTGGAGATGCCGAACAGCGGCCAGAAGGTGTTGATGCCGCCCAGCGGATCGATCACGCCCTGATAGAGGATGTAGCCCCAGGCGGCGACGCACAGACCGGTGGCGATCAGGTTGCCGGCCCAGGACGCCGTGCGCTGCAGCGGCTTGAAGAAGACGCCCAGCAGGTCCTGCAGCATGAACCGCCCGGCGCGGGTGCCGGCGTCGACGGCGGTCAGGATGAACAGGGCTTCGAACAGGATGGCGAAATGGTACCAGAACGCCATCATCCCCTTGCCGCCGAACAGCTCGGAGAAGATCTGCGCCATGCCGACCGCGAGAGTCGGCGCGCCGCCGGCCCGTGACAGGATGCTCACCTCGCCGACGTCCTGCGCCGTCTGGGTGATCATCTCCGGCGTGATGACGAAGCCCCAGTTGTTAATGACCTGGGCCGCCGACTCCGCCGTGGTGCCGAGCAGCGCGGGCGGGCTGTTCATGGCGAAGTAGATACCCGGCTCGATGCAGGAGGCGGCGACCAGCGCCATGATGGCGACGAAGGACTCCGTCAGCATGCCGCCGTAGCCGATGAAGCGGGTGTGGAGTTCGTTCTCCACCATCTTCGGCGTGGTGCCGGAGGAGATCAGGGCGTGGAAGCCCGACACCGCGCCGCAGGCGATGGTGATGAACAGGAACGGGAACAGGCTGCCCGACCACACCGGGCCGGTGCCGTCGACGAAGCGGGTGACGCTGGGCATCTTCATCGGCGGCGCCACGAGCAGGATGCACAGCGCCAGCATCACGATGGTGCCGACCTTGAGGAAGGTCGACAGATAGTCGCGCGGCGCCAGCAGCAGCCACACCGGCAGCACCGACGCCACGAAGCCGTAGCCAATCAGGATCCAGGTGATCTGCACGCCGGTCAGCGTGAAGACCGGCGCCCACGTCTCGCTCTGCGCGACCTGCCCGCCGAGCAGGATCGCCGCGATCAGCAGGAAGAAGCCGATGATGGAGATCTCGCCGATCCGGCCGGGGCGCAGGAAGCGCATGTAGACGCCCATGAACAGGGCGATCGGCACGGTGGCGGCGACCGTGAAGAAGCCCCACGGGCTGTTGGTCAGCGCCTTGACCACGACCAGGGCCAGCACCGCCAGGATGATGACCATGATCATGAAGGTGCCGAACAGCGCGATGACACCGGGGATGTCCCCCAGCTCGGCCTTGATCAGCTCACCGAGCGACCGCCCGTCGCGGCGCATCGAGACGAACAGGATCATGAAGTCCTGGACCGCCCCGGCGACCACCACGCCGGCGAGAATCCACAGCATGCCCGGCAGATAGCCCATCTGGGCCGCCAGCACCGGGCCGACCAGCGGGCCGGCGCCGGCGATGGCCGCGAAATGGTGGCCGAACAGGACGTACTGGTTGGTCGGAACATAGTCCAACCCGTCGTTGTGGCGCATCGCCGGCGTCGGGCGCGCCGGGTCCAGCCGCATGACGCGGGTGGCGATGAACAGGCTGTAGTAGCGGTAGGACACCAAGTAGGTGCAGACGGCGGCCACGACCAGCCAGAGGGCGTTGATGGTCTCGCCGCGCGCCAGGGCGACGGTGCCGAGCGCGAACGCTCCCAACACGGCGAGAACCAACCACGGTGCATGATTGAGGATGCGGGGCATGCGTACTCCTCCCAAACGATGCGCAATCGTCGAAAAGCACGATGAACCTGATGAAAGTGATGGAGAACCATCCTCCCATCACGCCCGCACGGAAAGAGCAAACTGGCCGGTCGCGACAAAATGGGTCAAAAATAAGGCGTAGCCTCAATTTGGGCGGGCAGCCCGCCGCCCTTGGACGATCAGGGCGCCATGGACGATTCCGGCGCCCAGGCTGGTGTGGCCGCTGAACATGACGAGGCCGAGTCCCCAGCCCTGCCACGTCACGAGGAGGCCCAGTGCCCCCAGCAGGGAAACCGCCCCGCCGACGCGCAGGGCGGCCGTCGCGGGGGCCGGCAGGGACCGTCCGAACAGATCGTGCTGCGGACGGCCCATCGCGAAGGCCAGCGCGGCGAAGCCCGTCAGGCACAGGATGAAGGACGACAGGTGGATCATGCTCATCCCTCGCGCAGCACGGCGCCGCCGGCGGGTTGGTGGACGGGTTGGTGGACGGGTTTGCGGGCGGCCCGCGTCTTGGGCTGGTGGCGGAGCGTGCGGACCGCCAGGACGGCGTGAAGCGCCGCCAGCGCCCAGCACATCAGGTCCATGCCGATGAACACCCAATCGCCTTCGGCCAAGCTGCGCCACAGTGGCCGGTGCGTGGTCGCGGCGTTGAGCACGGGCAGCAGCGCCAGCAGCGCCGCTGCCAGCCAAAGCTGCTCGACCCAGGCCTTCTTCGCCGGACGCAGCACGCCGTGCAGCAGCGTCAACGCCCAGACGATGAAGAAGCTGTGGATCTCCCAGTTGGCGCGGTCCGCCAGGGTCTCCGGCAGCAGGCGGTTCGCCCACAGGAAGGCCGCCATGGCGACCGACAGGCCGGCGATGCTGGCGATGTTCAGCCGCTCCACGACGTGGAAGCCGGCATGGGGCCGGGCCGGGTCGGGCAGCTTCTGCCGGCGCTTCACCGTCCACATCACCAGACCGGTGCCCACCATGGCGGTGCCGGCAAGGCTGACGAGGAAATAGAGCCAGCGCGTCACCGAGTCGCTGAAGCGCCCCAGATGCAGGGCGTAGAGCACGCCGCGGGTCTCCGCCGCCGGCCCCACCCCTTCGTGGACGGCCAGCAGCTTGCCGGTGGTCCCTTCGAACTCCAGATATTGCGGACTCATCGAGACGCGCCCGCCGTCGCCGCGCGCCACCGCCACCCGCGCCGCCGCGTCGCCCGGATGGGTGGCGGTGACCCGCCCGACGCCGTCGCGGCCCCAGCGCTCCTGGGCGTGGCGCACCATGTCCTCGATCGAGGCGAGCGGCGCCGCCTCGCCGCTGGGTTTGCCCGGCTGGATGAAGGCGCTGAGTTCGGCGTTGAGCTGCTGGCGCTCCGCCGCGGTCTTGATCCCCGCCTGCTGGCCCCAGGGCATGTAGAGCGCCATCAGCGTCACCAGCCCGGTGTAGGTGATCATGGCGTGGAAGGGCAGCCCGAACACCGACAGCGCGTTGTGCGCGTCGAGCCAGGAGCGCTGCCCCTTGCCCCAGCGAAAGGTGAAGAAATCGACGAAGATCTTCTTGTGGGTGATGACCCCGCTGACGATGGCCACCAGCATGAACATGGCCGCGATGCCGGCGAGCCAGCGCCCCCACACCACCGGCATGTAGTGGAACTGGAAATGGAAGCGGTAGAAGAAGTCGCCGCCCAGCGTCGCGCGCGACGACACCGTCTGCCCGGTCACCGGGTCGAAGTTGCCCTCGCCGAAGCCGCGCTGGCCGGGAGCCGCCCCGGCGGTGCGCCAGAAGGCGTAGACGCTGTTGTTGCGGGCGTCCGGCAGGCGCAGGCTCCATTGCGGGCTGCCCGGCACCAGGGCGACCAGCTCGTCGGCCACCCGCTGGGCGACCTCGGCCTGATCCGGCACCCCGCTCTGCGCCGGCAGTTCGGGACGCATCCATTGCGACAGCTCGTCCTTGAAGTAGGACACCGTCCCGGTGAGGAACATCGCGTAGAGCACCCAGCCGAGAAGCAGCCCGACCCACGTGTGCAGGTCGGACATGCTCTGGCGGAGGCCGCGGCCGTCGGGACGCGCTTCCTGATCCGTCTTCACGCTCGGTTCCCCATCACCAGACCGACCACGCCGCCAGCAACAGCGGCGCGGCCACGACAAGAAGGCCCGTCCAGGCGCGCAGCGCGCTGCGGACCGCGAAGACCCAGATCACGGCGGCGGCGTAGATGACGAAGCTCGCCAACTGGCCGGTGAGCACCGCCTGCGGCGCGCTCATGGGAAGCGCCAGCACCGCCACGCTGGCGAGTGCCGCCAGCGCATAGCCGCCGAACAGGGCGGCGGCTATGCGCGAGACGAGCGGGCCGCCCCAAGCATCAAAGGCTGCGCGGACCCGTCCGGCCACGGAGGTCATTTGTTGGGCGTCGCCGCCGGGCCGGCGGGGACCGGCGCCAGACCGTCGGGGTGGACGTAGGTCACCGTGGTGACGTAGCTGACGCCGTCATACTTCTCGGCGCCGTTGGCGCCCTGGCGTTCGCCGGGGGTGCGCTCGTTCAGGCTGACCTCGGCCACGTAGGTGCCCTTCCACGGCAGGTCGAAGGTGACCAGCCCCTGCTCGTCGCTGTGCTCCTCCTTGGCCCAGCCGGACTGGGTGACCAGCATCACCTTGGTCTTGGCCTTGGGCTGGCCCTGGAAGACCAGCTTGAACTGGCCGGGCTTGCCGGTGGGCACCAGATCCAGCGTCAGCTTCGGCGCCTGCTCGGCGAAGCCGGTGATCAGGCGCGCGGCGGGGTGGAACCAGTTGGTGGTCTCCTTGTCGCCCTGCTTCCATGTGTAGAGCGGGTAGAGCGTGTCCTCGGCGACGATGCTCTCGCCGTTGGCGGCCTTGAAGGGCAGCGCGAAGCCGTCCGCGGTCTTGGCGGCCTCGACCTTCCGCTCCCCCTTGGCGGAGAGGAGGGTGCCGGCCGGCTTGCCGAACTTGTCGAGCAGGCCGGGCGAGACCTCGCGCAGGTTCTCGCCGAACTCCCCGAAGCGGATCGTGGCGTTGCCCTGGTCGGGCTGCTCGATCCAGATCTGGTGGGCTTGGGCGGGCATGGCGGCGGGCATGGCGAAGCCCAGCGCGGCGAAAAGGGCAAGCGACAGTTTGTTCATGACGAAATCCAAACGGGGCGTGAGGGATCAGAAGTCGACGGTGGCGGACAGCAGCACGGTGCGCGGCGAACCGACGGTCACGTAGGTGCCGGTGGTCAGCCAGTACTCCTTGTCGAAGAGGTTCTCGACGCTGGCGCGCAGCACGACCGGCTTGCCCGACACGTCGGTGGTGTAGCGGGCACCGATGTCGAAGCGGGTCCAGCCGTCGAAACGCAGCGTGTTGGCGTTGGTCAGGTAGGAGCCGGAGGTGTGGATCACGCGCCCGTTGAGGGCGAGGCCCTCGACCCACGGCGTGTCCCAATCCAGGCTGGCGGAGAAGCTCTTGTCCGGCACGCCGGCGGCGTCGTTGCCCTCTTCCGAGGCAACGGCGGTCTTCGTCAGCTCCGGCTTCAGGAAGGTCGCGCTGGCCATGGCGCGCAGACCGGGCAGGATCTCGCCGTAGGCGGACAGCTCCAGGCCGCGGTTGCGCTGCTCGCCGTCATAGGCCAGCTCGTTGGACGCGGTGCGGATCGAGCTGGGGCGGGTGATCTGGAACACCGCGGCGGTGGTCGTGATGGTCCCCCAATCGACCTTGACGCCGCCCTCGAGCTGCTTCGACTTGTAGGGTTCGAGCACCGCGCCGGTGTTGGCGTAGCCGGCGCCGACGATGGTGCCGCGCGACAGGCCCTCGGCGTAGTTGCCGTAGACCGCGACGTTCTCCAGCGGCTTGACGACCAGGCCGGCGAGCGGCGTCGTGGCGCTGGCGTTGTAGTTGCTGGTCTGCGCGCCAGTCGTCGTGCTGAAGCCCTTCACCTTCACCGTCTGGTCGCGCACGCCGAGCGTCAGCAGGACGCGGTCGTTGACGAAGGACAGCGTGTCGGCGATGGCGATGCTGCTGAGCGTCGTCTCCGCCGACTTGCGCGGGTCGGTGCGCGGCGCGGTGATGACCGGCAGCGGAGCCGGGTTGTAAATGTTCGACGGGGCCGCGCCGGCGGCCTGGATGTAGGCGTTGCCCTCCTCCCGCTGGAAGCCGGTGTAGCCGATGTTGACCTGATGGCGGACGGGACCCGTCTCGAAGCGCAGGCGCGCGCCGGCGGTGCCGCTGACCGTCTCGCTGTAGGAGTCGTAGTAGGAGTTGCGGACCGTGAAGTTGCCGAGCGCGTTCACGGCGGGGTTGGACTGCGGGAACACCTGATCGTTGGTGCCGTCGCGGTAGCCGATGCCGGCGTAGGCGGTCAGCCACTCCGTCACGTCGAACTCGATGTTCGAGGCGATGGTCTTGTCCTTCTGGACCAGCTTGGTGTTCGGGTACCAGTTGCTGCGCGCGTCGGGCGGCGACGGGATGGCCGTCGTCGTGGGGAGGATGCTGATCTGCGGGCGGAAATTGTCGGTGTCGTCGCGCTGGATGATGCCGTCGAGCGACCAGCGCAGCCGCTCGCCCCGGTAATCCACCGCCAGCGAGCCGAGGCCGGTCTTGACGTCGCCGTCCTCGATCGAGGCCTCGCCGCCGCGCAGCAGGCCGTTGAAGCGCACGCCCCATGCGTTGTTCTCGCCGAAGCGGCGCCCGGTGTCGACATGGACGCCGAAATTGGCGTCGCTCTGGTAGAGCCCGGTCACGCGGGTCAGCGGCTGGTCGCTGGCGCGCTTGCTGAGGATGTTGATGCCGCCGCCGATGCTGCCGCCGGGGGCGATGCCGTTCATCAGCGCGCCCGGCCCCTTCAGCAACTCGATCCGCTCGATGATCTGCGAGGGCACGCGGTTGGAGGACACCAGCCCGTACATGCCGTTGAAGCCGACGTCGCCGGACGGAACCGCGAAGCCGCGGATTTGGAAGGTGTCGTCGAAACCGTTGCCGCCGGTGGTCGTGCGCACCGACGAATCGTTGATCAGCGTGTCCGCCGCCGTGCGCGCCTGCTGGTTCTCGATCAGCTCGGAGGTGTAGTTCGTCGTGCTGAACGGCGTGTCCAGCGTGTTCCTGGTGCCCAGCAGGCCCAGCGAGCCGCCGCGCGCCACCTGACCGCCGGCGTAGGGCGGCGGCGGCTCGCCCGGCAGCGTGCCGGCGTTGGCCGAAACCTGGACGGTGGGCAGCACCGTCGCCCCGGCCGGGGCGTTCGCGACCGGCACGGACCCTTGCGCGACGAGGCCGTACCCCGAGGACGTGCCCGCGATCTGATAACCGCTGCCGTCCAGCAGGCGGCGGAAGCCGTCCTCGACCGTCGTCGTTCCGCGCAGCCCCTGGGAGGTCTTGCCCCGCACCTGGGCCGGGTCTACGGCGACGCTCACCCCGGCCTGGGCGGCGAAGCCGCGCAGCGCGGCGTCCAGCGGCCCCGGCGGCACGTTGGCGTCGACCGTGCGCGCCGCCGCCGTCTGGGCCTGCGCGGCCGGGGCGAAGGGAAGGCCGCCCGCGAGGACGGCGCTGGCAAAACAAACCGCCATGGCGACCGGGCGCAGTCCCGGTGCAAGGATATCGTGCGCGGCGCCGCGGCGGCGGACGGTCAGGCGCAGAGCGTCCTTGCCGCAAGATTGAGACATTGAGCCAGTTCCTCTACCAAAGGGTGTGCATGTGGCGCAGCGTTAGCGACCGGCACCCTGTCCGTTTCAAGAAAGTCGAACATCTGCGCTGATCAGCTGAATGCGAATGATTTTCATTCTAAGCATCAGGCGGCGGATTGCGCAAGGGGGCAACGTCACCGTTTCGGCGATCGTTTGCGTCTTTATGTCCGTGAATTCTTTAGGGTAATTCCACTGGCGACGTCAGCGCCCGCATGCGGGCGTGGGAGGCGGGAGGGATTCCTCGCCAAGCCGAAAGGCTCAGGCGCTGCCCCGCACCAGCAATTCGAAGCCCACGTCCTGGGTGCGGTTCTCCACCTCGCCGCCCTGCATCCGCCGCAGCAGGAGGTTGGCGGATTCCATGCCGATCCTGCGGCTGGCGATGGCGATGGTGGTCAGGCCCGGCGTCAACTGCCCGGCGATGTCGTAGTTGCCGAACCCGGTGATCGCCAGATCCTTCGGCACCGAAATCCCCATGCCGCTGCAGGCCAGCAGGGCACCGGAGGCCAGCACGTCGCTGACGAACACCACGGCGTCGGTGTCGGGATGCTGCTCCCGAACCAGCTTCAGCAACTCCACGCCGGTCGCCATCACCATCGGCCCGCTGGTGACCGTGACGACGCGCGGCGTCACGCCCGGAAAATGACGCTCATGGGCGTCCTGGAAACCCTTCAGACGCTCCTTGGCGCGGTGGTCGCCCGGCTTCATGACGCCCGTGAAGGCCAACCGGCGATAGCCGCGCCCCACCAGATGGTCGACCACGCTCATCAGGGCGGCGTGGTTGGAGAAGCCGACTAGCATGTCGACGGGGCGGTTCGTCCAGCTCCAGCTCTCCACCACCGGAACCCCGGTGCGCTTCAGGAGGGCGGTGGTCTCCTGGGTGTGGCGGGTGCCGATGATGAAGAATCCGTCGGGGCGCCGCCCGCTGAAGCTGCGGACCAGCGACTCCTCGCGCCCCGCCATGTAGTCGGTGTGGCCGAGGAAGACCTGATAGCCCTCCGGCAGCAGGACGTCGGTCAGCCCCTGGATGGTTTCCGCGAAGATCGAGGCGGAGATGGTCGGGATGATCGCCGCCACCGTCATGCTGCGGTTGGAGGCGAGGTGGCTCGCCGCCAGGTTCTGCACGTAGCGGGTTTCGCGAACCGCCTCCTCGATGCGGGCGAGCGTGTCCGGGCCGACGCTGCGCGGATCGCGGAGCGCGCGCGAGACCGTCTGCGTGGAGACCCCGGCGGCCTGCGCCACATCGGCCATCGTCACCGCGCGGGTCGCGGAGCGCCGCCGTGACTCCGCCTTCCTGAGCGAAAGCTGTCCTTCGTCCGACACCTGGGATGACCTCTTTCCTGCCTCCGCCGGCCCGCCTTCGGGCACGAACCGGCCGCCTTCTTGTGCATGGCCGCGCCCGCCGTTGCAAGCCGGGCGCGGCGCCGTTTCCACAATCCATAGCGCATTTCATGTTAGCGGTCACGCGAACGCTAACATTATCGCTCGCCAAAGATGCTTGATTGCCCCAACCAATCATGTTACCGGTCACGTTAGCGGTCACTCTGAACGAACGCGAAGGCGGACGATCCGGGGGCCGCGGGGAGGAACACCGCGGCGGCCCGAGGGCCGGACGGCGGGCAAGCAACAAAGACAAGCAACGAAGCAGGCAAGACATGAGCGTTCTTGCGGACAGCGTCGCCTGGATCACCGGCGGCGGCAGCGGAATCGGCGAGGCCGGCGCACGGGCGCTGGCGCAGGGCGGCGCCACCGTCGTCCTGTCCGGACGGCGCGACGACGCGCTCGACCGCGTGGCGGCGTCCATCCGCGCCGCCGGCGGCAGGGCCGAAACCGCGGTCCTCGACGTGACCGACGCGGCGGCGGTGCGGCGCGTGGCGGCGGCGATCCTCGACCGCCACGGGCGAATCGACACGCTGGTCGCCAGCGCCGGGATGAACCTGCCCAACCGCAGCTTCCGCGACCTCGGGGCGGAGGGCTGGCGGCGGCTGGTCGACGTCAACCTCAACGGCACCATGCACACCATCCAGGCGGTGCTGCCCGCCATGCGGGAGCGCCGGTCCGGCACCGTCATCATCGTGTCCTCCTGGGTCGGGCGGCACGCGCTCGTCCTCGGCGGACCCGGCTACAACGCGACGAAGCAGGCGCTGGTGACGCTGAGCCACAGCCTGAACATGGAGGAATGGCGCAACGGCCTGCGCTCCTGCGTGGTCATGCCGGGCGAAGTGGCGACCGACCTGCTGGGCCAGCGCCCCTCCCCGCCCCCGGCGGAGGAGATGGCGCGCCTGCTCCAACCTGAAGACCTGGGCCGCACCATCCGCTTCGTGGCCGAGATGCCGCCCCACGTCTGCGTCAACGAAATCCTCATCAGCCCCGTCTGGAACCGCGCTTTCTTCACCGAAGCCCCGGCGACCAACGGCTGAGCGAACCCTTCCTTCCGCCCCATCCTTCCGCCATGGCCGGCGGACCCACGGCAACAAGACCCGGACATCATGGACAAGAAACGCAACATCCTCAGCGGTTACCGTGTGCTCGACTGCTCCATCGCCATGGCCGGCCCGCTGGCGGCGCAGCGCCTAGGCGACCTCGGCGCCGACGTGGTGAAGGTGGAGCCGGTGACCGGCGAGTGGCAGCGCCACACCGCGGCGGGCGGCATCACCGGCAACAAGGTGAACGTCTCCTTCCTGTCGCTGAACCGGAACAAGCGCTCGCTCGCCGTCGACCTGAAGAACGCCGAGGGCAAGGCCCTGCTGATGGAACTGGTCAAGACCGCCGACGTCTTCCTCCAGAACTACCGGCCGGGCGTCGCCAAGCGGCTGGGCGTGGATTATGAATCGCTGTCGGCGATCAACCCGCGCCTGATCTACCTGTCGATTTCCGGCTATGGCGAGACCGGCCCCTACGTCCAGCGTCCGGGCCAGGACCTGCTGTTGCAGGGCATGTCCGGCGCCATGCTGTCGGCGGGCCGCGAGGGCGAGGCCCCGACCCCCGCCGGCCAGTATCTGGTGGACGCGATCACCGGCTACACCGCCTTCGAAGGCGTGCTGGCCGCCCTGCTCCACCGCGAGCGCACCGGCGAGGGCCAGCTCGTCCAGGTCAACATGCTGGACGCCATCACGACGATCCAGATGCAGGAGCTGTCGGTCTTCACGGTCGGCGGCAAGCCGCAGACCCGCTCTGCGGAGCCGCACGCCCACGTCTACATCCGCGCCCCCTACGGCGCCTTCGCGACCAGCGACGGCTTCATCATCGTGGCTTTCCCGCCGCTGAAGCTGCTGGGCGAGCTGATCGGCGAGCCGTCCTTCCTCGACATGGAGGACGAGACCGACAGTTGGTCGCGCCGAGACGAGATCTTCGCCAAGACCCGCGCCCGGCTGACCGCCCGGACCTCCGCGGAGTGGCTGGAGCTGTTCAACGCCGCCGGGGTCTGGGCCGGGCCGGTCTACGGCTACGCCGACCTCGTGAACGACCCGCAGATCAAGCACAACGGCACCTTCGTCGAGTACGACCACCCGACCGAGGGCCGCGTCAAGACGCCGGGCTTCCCGATCCGGTTCTCCAAGACCCCGTCGGAGGTCGAGCGCGGCGCGCCCCTGACCGGCGAGCACACCCGCGAGGTTCTGGAGGCCGCCGGCTTCACCGCCGAGGCCGTCGACCGCCTGCTGGCCGCGGGGGTCGTCGCCGCCACCGAGCCGGAGGCGGAGGAAGAGGAGGTTCGGGCATGCGCTACCGCGCGCTGACCTGGGACCACCCGCGCGGCTACAACGCCTTGGCCGCGGCGGCCGCCGGGCTGGACGAGGCGCGCGACGGGCTATCCATCGCCTGGGACAAGCAGCCTTTGGAGGGCTTCGAGGCCCATCCCATCGCCGACCTCTGCGCCCGCTACGACCTGATCGTGCTGGACCACCCCCATGTCGGGGAGGCGGTCGCGGAGCGCGGCCTGATCCCGCTGGAGGACCTGTTCACGGCGGAGGACATCGCCGGCTGGCAGCGGGACAGCATCGGGCCGAGCCTCGCCAGCTACCGCTTCGCGGACCGTCACTGGGCGCTGCCGCTCGACGCGGCGACGCAGGTCATGGCCTGCCGCGCCGATCGGATGGACGGGCCGGTTCCGGTCACCTGGGCGGAGGTGGCCAGCCTGTCCGGACGGGCGCCGGTTGCCCTGTCACTGGCCGGGCCGCACGCCTGCCTGACCTTCCTGTCCATGGCGGCGGCCTTCGGGGACCCGCCCGCCGTGGCCGACCCCGACCGGCTGGTCTCGGCGGAGGTGGGGACGCAAGTGCTCGACCTCATGGCGACCCTGGCCGGGCGGATGCCGGCGGCGGTGCGCGGGCTGAACCCCATCGGGCTGCTCGGCCACATGGCCCGCACCGACGCGGTGGCGCTCTGCCCGCTGGTCTACGGCTACGTCAACTACGCGGCCCCGGCCAGGATGGAAGACAAGCCGGTCACGTTCGCCGACGCGCCGCGCGCCACGGCGGACGGGCGTCCCGGCTCGACGCTGGGCGGCACCGGCATCGGCGTCTCCGTGCGCTGCGAGGTGACGCCGGCCCTGCTCGGCCATCTGCGCTGGCTGCTCGGCGCCGAGGCGCAGCGGACCTTCATCCCGGCCCACGATGGCCAGCCGAGCCGCCGCGACGCCTGGGCGGACGCGGCGGTGAACGCCCGCTGGGGCGGCTTCTACCGCAACACCGCCGCGACGCTGGAGGCCGCCTACGTCCGCCCGCGCCACGCCGGCTACATCGCCTTCCAGGCCGAAGCCGCCGCGATGATCCGCGACGCGCTGGCCGAGGGCACGCCGCACGCCGCCTTGCTCGACCGCCTGCAACACCGCTACGCCGCCAGCCGTCCGGCTGCTGGCGCCGAACGATAAGGCCCATCCCATGGACTCGCTGAACACCCCCGATCCGGCGCTTGGCGCGGTCACCGTCACGGTGGACGGCTTCGTCGCCACCATCACGCTCGACCGCCCGCAGAAGCTGAACGCGGTGACCCCGGAGATGGCGGCGGAGCTGGTCGCCGCCGTGGCGCGCTGCAACGCCGACGACGGCATCCGCTGCGTCGTGCTGACCGGCGCCGGTCCGCGCGCCTTCTGCTGCGGCTCCGACATCCGCGAGCTGGACCGCTACGACACCGCCTGGAACTTCCGCAACCGCGAGGACTATTGCGACGCCATCCGGGCCTTGCGCAAGCCGAGCATCGCCGCGGTCAACGGCTACGCCTTCGGCGGCGGGCTGGAGACGGCGATGAGCTGCGACATCCGCATCGCGTCGGAGAACGCCCAGTTCGGCGCGCCGGAGATCAAGCTCGGCTGGATCGGCGGCGGCGGCGTCGCGGCCTTCCTCTCGCACTCCATCGGCACCTCCAACGCCGCGATGATGATCCTGACCGGCGACCCGATCCCGGCGGACAAGGCGCTGGCCTGGGGCCTCGTCAGCGAGGTGGTGCCCGCCGGCCGGCTGCTGGCCCGCGCGCAGGAGATCGCCGCCATCGTCGCCAGCCGCGCCCCCATCGCCGCGGAAACGGCGAAGCTGAACCTGAAGGCCGCCCACACCATGCCGGTGGAAAAGGCCATCGAGTACGAGCGCGACCTGCAAACCATCTGCTTCGCCACGGCGGACGCCGCCGAAGGGCGCGCCGCCTTCAAGGAGAAGCGCAGCCCGGTCTTCCGGCGCAAGTAAGACGAGGAGAGGAAACCATGAGCAAGCGACCCCTTCCCCTCGACCCCGCCGCCGCCCTGCCCGCGGACGAGGGCGCGCTTCTGGTCGGGCGCGCCTGGCGTCCCGGGGTCGGCCCCTCGGTCATCGCCGTGCGCGGCCAGGACGTGTTCGACATCACCAGCCGCGACGCGCCCACCATGCGCGATCTGGTGGAGACCGGCGCCGCCGCGGCCATCGCCCGCGACCTGCCCGGTGAGTGGATCGGCACCGCCGCCGCACTCCTTGCCAACTCCGACGAGGACCGGCGCGACCCGGAACGGCCCTGGCTGCTGGCGCCCATCGACCTCCAGGCGGTGAAGGCGTCCGGCGTGACCTTCGTGGTCAGCCTGCTGGAGCGCGTCATCGAGGAGCAGGCGCGCGGCGCCCCGGAAAAGGCGCTGGCCATCCGCGCCGACATCGACGCGCTGATCGGGCGCGACCTGTCCAGCCTGAAGCCCGGCTCGCCGGAGGCCATGGAGGTCAAGAAGGCGCTGATCGCCCGCGGGGTGTGGTCCCAGTATCTGGAGGTCGGCATCGGCCCCGACGCCGAGATCTTCACCAAGGGCCAGCCGATGTCGGCGGTCGGCACCGGCGCCCATGTCGGCATCCCGCCCTATTCCGTGTGGAACAACCCGGAACCGGAAATCGCCGTCCTCGCCTCCAGCCGCGGCGCGATCGTCGGCGCCACGCTCGGCAACGACATGAACCTGCGCGACGTCGAGGGGCGCTCCGCCCTGCTGCTCGGCAAGGCCAAGGACAACAACGCCAGCGGCTCCATCGGCCCCTTCATCCGCCTGTTCGACGACCGCTTCACGCTCGACGGCGTGCGCAGCGCCGAGCTTGGGCTGGTGGTCGAGGGCAGCGACGGTTTCCGGCTGGAGGGCTCCAGCTCCATGTCGCAGATCAGCCGCGACCCGGTGGAGCTGGTGGAGGCCACCATCGGCGAGAACCACCAGTATCCGGACGGCTTCGTCCTGCTGCTCGGCACCATGTTCGCGCCGGTCGAGGACCGCGACCGTCCGGGCGAGGGCTTCACCCACAAGCTGGACGACGTGGTGACCATCACCGCCCCGGCGCTCGGCAGCCTGACCAACCGGGTCCGCCATTGCGCCGACTGCGCGCCCTGGGACTTCGGCGCCGCCGCCCTGATGCGGAACCTCGCGGGCCGCGGCCTGCTCGGCTGATGCCGCAGCGAGACCAAGAGCAGCGAGAACAAGAAAGGACCCGCCCGTGACCCTCACCGGCATGATGCTGATCGGCGCCGAGAGCCACCATGGCCGCAACGGCGAGATCCGCGCCATCGACCCGTCCACCGGGACGGCGCTGGACCCCGCCTTCGGCGGCGGTGGTGCCGCGGAGGTGGAGCGCGCCTGCCAGCTCGCCTGGGACGCCTTCGACCGCTTCCGTGAAGCCGCGCCGGAGGACCGCGCCGTCTTCCTGGAGGCGGTCGCCCGCAACATCCTCGACCTCGGTGACTCTCTCATCGTCCGCGCCATGGCCGAAAGCGGCCTGCCGCGCGCCCGGCTGGAGGGAGAGCGCGGGCGCACCGCCGGCCAGCTCCGTCTCTTCGCCGACGTGGTGCGGGAAGGAAGCTGGCTCGGCGTCCGCATCGACCCGGCCCTGCCGGAACGGGCGCCCCTGCCCCGTCCCGACCTGCGCCAGCGCCGCATCCCGCTCGGCCCCGTGGCGGTGTTCGGCGCCAGCAACTTCCCGCTGGCCTTCTCGGTGGCCGGGGGCGACACCGCCTCGGCCTTCGCCGCCGGCTGTCCGGTGGTGGTCAAGGCCCACTCCGCCCATCCCGGCACGTCGGAGCTGGTCGGGCGCGCGGTCCAGGCCGCCGTCGCGGAATGCGGGTTGCCGGAGGGCGTCTTCTCGCTGATCTTCGGCGCCGGCTCGTCGGTGGGCACGGCGCTGGTCGCCGACCCGCGCATCAAGGCGGTGGGCTTCACCGGGTCGCGCCGCGGCGGCGTGGCGCTGATGGAGGTGGCGGCCAAGCGCCCGGAGCCGATCCCCGTCTACGCGGAGATGAGCAGCATCAATCCGGTCTTCCTGTTGCCCGCGGCGCTCGCCGCGCGGGCGGAGGCGCTGGGCCGGGGCTTCGTCGCCTCGCTGACCCTGGGCGCCGGGCAGTTCTGCACCAACCCCGGCATCCTGCTGGCGGTGGACGGTCCGGACCTCGACCGCTTCGTGGCATCCGCCGTGGAGGCGCTGGGCGGCAGCGCGGCGCCGACCATGCTGACGCCGGGCATCCACGCCGCCTTCGACGCCGGGGTGGCGGCCCTGGCCGGCAACGCCCGCGTGGCGACGCTGGCCCGCGGGCTGGACGGCGACGGCCCCAACCGGTGCCGGGCGGCGCTGTTTGCGACGACCGCCGAGGCCTTTCTCGACGACCCGGCCATGCGGGAAGAGGTGTTCGGCGCCGCCTCCCTGCTCATCCGCTGCCCGGATCTGGAGTCTTTGCGCGCCGTGGCGGAACGGCTGGACGGCCAGCTCACCGCGACCCTGCACATGGACGCGGCGGACACCGGAGCGGCAGCGGACCTGCTGCCGACGCTGGAGCGCAAGGCGGGCCGCATCCTGGCCAACGGCTGGCCGACCGGCGTCGAGGTCTGCCACGCCATGGTGCATGGCGGCCCCTTCCCGGCCACGTCGGACGGCCGCACCACCTCGGTCGGCACGGCGGCCATCGAGCGGTTCCTGCGGCCCGTCTGCTACCAGGACATCCCGGCCGACCTGCTGCCGCAAGCCCTGCGCGACAGCAACCCGCTGGGGCTGTGGCGCCGGATCGACGGAGCGTTGGGCCGGCACTGAACCCCGATCACCGGCCCGCATACTCTGGTATGGTTCCGGGATTGCGGGCTAAACCAACCAAAAAAAAATGACAGCAAACGAACAAATTCAGGAGGAGGACGCAGCATGAAGCCGTTTCTGAGCGCAATCACGGGCATCACCCCCATTCTGGCCGGCGGGCTGGCCGCCGCTTTGGCGCTGGGCACCGCCTCGGTCGCCCTGGCCCAATCGTCGGGCAAGACGGTGGTGACCTTCGCTGCGTCCCACTTCGCCGAGGTCGGCCGCGGCGACCGGCTGAAGGCCTGGGTGGAGAAGTTCAACCAGTCGCAGCCCGACATCGAGGTGAAGCCGGTCACCATCCCCTTCTCCTCCTTCGCCACCACCATCTTCACGCAGATGGGCGGCAACGGCGGCCCCGACGTGATCCGCTTCGACCTGCCGGAGTTCTACGCGGCGGTCGCCGCCAAGTCGGTCCTGCCGATCGACGACATCGTGAAGGACGGCGCCCACAAATTCACCGCCGCCGACCAGTACATGAAGATCGACGGCAAGCGCTACGGCTTCGCCTTCGACACCGCCAACTACGCGATGGTCTACAACGCCGCGCTGTTGCCCAACGGCACGCCGCCCAAGACCTTCGAGGAGTTCGTGAAGCTCGGCAAGGAGGCGACGAAGGACGGCAACTACGGCTTCGCCTTCCGCGCCACGATGGCCGAGCGCGGTGGCGTCTGGTACGACCTGACCAACTTCGTCTACGGCTTCGGCGGGCGCTGGTCCAAGCCGGACGGCACGCCGACCTTCAACAGCCCGGAGGTCGTGGCGGGTGTCGCCGCCTACAAGACCGTCTACGACGCCGGCATGATCCCCAAGGGCACCGACGCCGCCACCTACCGGCGGATGTTCTGGGAAGGCAAGGTCGCCATGGAGATCGACAACGGCGGCGTCGCCACCATCCTGACCTCGCAGGGCAAGGCGCACCCCATCGCCGCCGCCCCGTCGCCCTTCCCGCACAAGGAGCAGGGGATGATCCTGGCTCCGGTGACCATCAACGCCAACACCAAGGTGAAGGACGCCGCCGGCAAGTTCCTGCAATGGGCGCTCCAGCCCCAGCAGCAGCAGGAACTCCAGACCCTGCTCGGGGCCGCCAACGTCGCGACGACGGTGGAGCGCACGCCGGAAGAGCTTCAGGCCATGCCCTGGCTGAAGGTCTACGACGCGCAGACCCCGAACAGCGTGCCGGCCCTGCCGCAGGGGCTTGAGACCAAGGCGCCGGAGATCCAGCAGATCATCGTCCAGCAACTCCTCAAGGTGCTCCAGGGCGGCGTCGCCCCGCAGACCGCCATGGACGAGGCGCAGCGCCTGATCACCGTCCGCGTGCTCGCCCAGAAGTAACGCCCGCCCGTACATCCGCCACACCCCCAACCCCCCCACCCTAACCCGCTCCCCGCTTCCGGCGGACCGACGGCCCGCCTGTCGCGTCAGCGCAAACTTCGTTTGCGCGTGAGCGGAGGGGAGAGGGGATAACGAATGCGATCGCCGTGGTCCCAACTCCGGATACCGCATCATGATGAGCAGGACCGTGAGCCAGCCCAGGGCCGCCGCGCGGCGCGCGCCGATCGACCATGGCCGCTGGGTTCCCGCACTCTTCGTCGCCCCGGTGGCGCTCTACCTCCTGGTCTTCCAGGGCTACCCGCTGGTGCAGGAATTCCTGCTCAGCGTCACCTCCACCTCGCTGCTCTCGCCGGGCCAGCAGACCTACGTCGGGCTGGACAATTACCGCGAACTCGTCTTCGACCCGGAGTTCCATCAGGTCCTGCGCGTCACCGCGGTCTACACGCTGGTCTGTGTGGTCGCCTCCATCGGGCTCGGCCTGCTGGCGGCGCTGCTGCTCGACGGCACCTTCCGGGGGCGCGGCATCGCCCGCGCGCTGGTCACCATTCCGTGGGCCGCCCCGCCGGTCGCCGCGGCGCTGATCTTCGTGTGGATGTTCAACGCGCAGTACGGCCTGTTCAGCCACCTCGCCCAGTTCCTGGGCTTCGCCGACGGCGGGGTGAACTGGCTGGACGAGCCGTCCTACGCCCTGCCGGCCATCCTCATCACCACGATCTGGCAGATCTTCCCCTTCTCCTCCGTGGTCATCCTGGCCGCCCTCCAGGGCGTGCCGTCGGAGCTGCGCGAGGCAGCGGTGATCGACGGGGCCGACCGGCTGAGCATCTTCCGCGCCGTCACCTGGCCGACCATCCGCCCGTCGGTGGCCCTGCTGACCCTGCTCATCACGGTGTGGTCGCTGCGCCGCTTCGACGTGATCTGGCTGATGACCCAGGGCGGCCCGCTGGGCGAAACCAACACGCTGGTCATCGACCTCTACCGCCGCGCCTTCGTCTATCTCGACCTCGGCCGGGCGGCGGCGGTCGGTATCATCGGGCTGGTCGTCGCGATCCTGGTGACGCTGGTCTATTTCTGGCTGTCGACGCGGGCGGAAAAGGCCGCCGGGAAACGGTGATCCCCATGACGTCCATGAAACACAATTCCACGGCCCGCACGCTCGCCGTCCTGGTCCTCCTCGGGGTGGCGGCCTTCCCGCTCTACTGGATGCTGGTGACCTCGCTCACCCCATCGGAGCGGCTGTTCGACGACACGCCGAACCTGCTGCCGACGCTGTCGCAGATCGGCACCTACGCCGACGCCTTCACCGAGACCTCGCTGCGCCAGTGGCTGGTCAACAGCCTGATCGTCGCGGTCGGCACGACGGTGCTGAGCATCCTGCTGTCGGTGCTGCCGGCCTACGCGCTGTCGCGCCTGACCTTCAACGGCAAGCTGCTGCTCGGCTTCGCGCTGTTCATGACGCAGATGCTGCCGGAAGCGATGCTGGTGGTGCCGCTCTACGACATCTTCACCAAGCTGTCGCTGCTCAACACGCTGCTCGGCCTGATCCTGGCCAACACGGCCTTCACGGTGCCGGTGGTGACCTGGATCTTGAAGGGCGCCATCGACGGCGTGCCGTCGGAGATCGAGGAGGCCGCAAGGGTCGACGGCTGCTCCCGCCTCGGCATCGTGCTGGCGGTGGTGGTTCCGCTGATCGCGCCGACGCTGGCGGCGGCGGCGGTGATCGCCTTCTTCCACGGTTGGAACGAGTATGTCTTCGCCCAGACCTTCATCAGCGACGACGCCCTGCGCACCGCCTCGGTCGGCCTGGCCAGCTTCGTGGGCGAGCTGAGCACGCCGGTGCACACGGTGATGGCGGTCGGCTTCATCTACACGCTGCCGGCGGTCGTCTTCTACCTGTTCGTCCAACGCTACGTGGTCGCCGGCATGACGACCGGCGGCGTCAAGGGCTGACCGTGGGCCGATCCCGCCCCCCTTGCACCGACACGCCCGAGAGATAAAAGGGAAAAGCCCATGGCTATCAAACTGCAGAACGTCACGAAGTCCTTCGGTTCCCTGACCGTGATCGACAACGTGAGCCTGGAGGCCGGCGACGACGAATTCCTGGTGCTGCTCGGCCCGTCGGGCTGCGGCAAGTCCACCATCCTGCGCATGATCGCGGGGCTCGAGACGGTGACCAGCGGCGAGATCCATCTCGGCGGCAAGCGGGTGGACGAGCTGCCGCCCAGCGACCGCGACATGGCCTTCGTCTTCCAGTCCTACGCGCTCTACCCGCACATGACGGTGCGCCGGAACATCGCCTTCCCGCTGATCATGCGGCAGTTCCGCTGGTGGTTCCACGTCCCCTTCATCGGCGACTACTTCAAGCGCCGCATCGAGAACTCGCCGGAGGTGCGCGAACTGGTGGAGCGCACCGCCGACACGCTGGCCCTGACCAAGGTGCTGGACCGCCACCCGCGCACCCTGTCGGGCGGCCAGCGCCAGCGCGTGGCGCTCGGCCGCGCCATGGTGCGCGAACCGTCGGCCTTCCTGATGGACGAGCCGCTGTCAAACCTCGACGCCAAGCTGCGCACCGCCATGCGGGCGGAGATCACCCAGCTCCACCAGCGGGTCGGCGGCAACTTCGTCTACGTCACCCACGACCAGATCGAGGCGATGACCATGGGCACCCGCATCGCGCTGATGCGCGACGGGCACCTCCAGCAGTACGGCACCCCGCGCGAGATCTACGAGAAGCCGGCCAACACCTACGTCGCCCGCTTCATCGGCACGCCGCCGATGAACCTGATCGACGCCGAGGTCGAGGGCATGACCGTGCGCATCGGCGCCAGCGTCCTGCCGCTGCCCGACAAGGCCGAACGCCCTGGGGCCGAGCGGCCCGGCGGCAGCAGCCGCATGAAGGTCTGGCTGGGCCTGCGCCCCGGCGCGCTCGCCATCGTGCCGCCGGGCCAGGGCAAGAGCCTGCCCGGCACCGTCACCCTGGTCGAGCATGTGGGGGCGGAATCGCTGATCTCGGTGAAGCTGTCCGGCGTCCACACCGCCCACGACGACGGCGGCCTGACCGACGAGGTGATGGTCTCCGTCCCCGGCTACAGCGAGCTGCGCGTCGGCGAGGCGGTCGGCATCGACTGCCTGCTGAAGGACTTCTCCCTGTTCGAGAAGGACAGCGGCCTCCGCGTCGGCGGCCGGGCCGCGGAGGATTTCCTGGCCGGGGGACGTGTCGGGACCATCCGCACCGCCTCTTGACACCATCCGCGCGGACGGCGCCACGCCTTCATCCCAAGACGGGTTGGCAGGTGCGGCGCCGCTCCCGGACACCACTTTTAAGAAAGAAGCCCACATCGCTTTTACAACCAAAGCTTCAATTGTATCAATAATCGACAATTTGCTTCCGCATGAGCCAAAATTCATGCAGTAACCATCCCCGCCCTGCGGGGATTTCGTTGTTGTATGACCGCCGATCCAAGATAAATTAACTTCCGATCGGCCAAAAGACCGGCAGCGTTCAGAATTTCTTTAATAAATCCCTTTGTTATTGGCTTTCCCGATACGCGACCGCCGCGATGGCGAGAGGGCCACTATGCCGGACACCCTGGACGCCACCGCCCCGCTCCTGACCATCCCCGATGCCCTGGCGTCCGAAGCGGCGGCGGTGCTGCTGGGCGGCGATCCCGGCGCGCTGAAGGCCGTGCAGGAGAAGCTGGCGGCGGCGCTGACCGGCCAAGGCTTGCCGGAAGGCGCCGCGGGCAGCGTGGCGGACGGATGGATGCGCAACGTCGCGGCGGGGGTCGGCGCCAGCGCCACGCCCGATGACGCCATTGCACAAGCGAGCCGGATCGCCGCCGGCACCGCCGCGCGCATGGCGGAAGCCGCCCAGGAAACCGCGACACTGACTGGGGAGCAGCGCTTGGCCGTCGCCCTGGCCCAGGGGCAGGGAATCGGGCAGGGATTGGGGCCGGACAGTGCCGGCGATTCCAAGACGGCGTCCGACCTGTCGGCGGCGCTGTTCAGCGGGGTGATGGACCCGGCGGCCCGCCCGGCGGGCGCCGCCGATCCGATCGCCGCCCTGTCGCAGGCTCTGACCGCTCCCCCCACCGCCCCGGCGATGCCGGACGCCGTTCCCGTCTCTCCGTCCGACAAGCTCGCCGCGGCGCTCGCCTCCGGCGTGGGGGTGCAGGACGCGGTGACGGCGCTCGGCCCCGGATCGGGCGGTCACTTCGCCCAAGCGCTGGAGCACGCCCTGTCCAGCGGCGCCGACGCCGCCGGCGCCATTGCCGAGGCTCACGCGTTGAGCGCCGCCGGCGCGGTCCAGACCAAGTCCGTCGCCGTCGAACAGACCGATGGCGCGCGCCTGCTCGGCGCCCTGGCCGCCGGAAAGACGGATGGCGCAAGCGGCGCGCTGGCTGGCAACCCCGCCTTCACCAGCGTCCTGAACGACGCGCTGGCGCAGGGCGCACAACCCGACGCGGCGCTCGGCGCCTCGACCCGGGCGCAGACGGACATGGCGGCCCGGCAGGAGGCCGCCGCCGTACCGGCGAAGCCGGCGGACGCGCTGGTCGCCTCGCTGTCGTCCGGCCAGAATGTGGCGGCCACCGTCAAGACCTTCGCCACCGCCGCCGGACTCGACGGCGCGGCGTCCGGCGGCTTCGGCGAGGCGCTGGGGCGGGCCCTGTCCAGCGGGCAGGAGATGTCCGGCGCGCTGGGTTCGGCGCAGCAGACCGTGTCCACCGCGATGGCGCTGTCGGCGGAAACGACGAAGGGCGTGAAGAGCGACGGGTTGATCGCGGCGCTCGCCAGCGGGCAGAACGTCCAGCAGGCGGTGCAGGCGCTCGGCGGGTCCGGCGCCGCCTTCAACGCCGCGCTCGGGCAGGCGCTGGCGGACGGGCGTGCCCCCGGATCGGCGATCGCCGCCGCCCGCCAAACCGCGGAGACGGTGCAGCAGAACGCCCAGGGCAGCGAAGTTCCCGTTTCCGCCGAGAACAAGGCGCTGGCCGATCTCGCCAACCCGCCGCCCGCGGGGGAACCGGCCCAGGACGGTGGCGAGAAGGCCGACCAGAATGCCGACAGCGCCGAGGGCAAGCCCGCCGAGCAGGTCGCCGAAGCCCCGGCCGAGGGCAAGGGGGACGGCAAGGAGGAGGGCGGCGAGAAGGACGGTGCCAAGGAAGATGGCGCCAAAGAGGACGCGAAGGGCGAAGCCGGCGAGAAGGCCGCCGACGCCGAAGCCTCCTCCGACGCGGCGTCCGCGGAGGGCGAGGCGTCTCCTGCCGCGGCCAAATCCAGCATGGGAAGCGAACCCGCGCTGAAGCCGATCAGCTTCGACGCGGCCGGAACCGCCAAGAGCGCCGACACCGCGGCGCCGAGCGCCACCGCCCCCGCGCCCACCACCAGCGCTCCGCCCGCCTCCCCAGCGGTCACCAAGGCGCTGACCAGCGACCCCTTCGCCGTCGCCGCGCAGATCCAGCAGCAGGTCGCCCGCGCCATCGAGGCGGCGGCCGCCACCCTGCCCGCGACCGTGCCGCCGGTGGCGGCCCCCACCCTCTCGGCCGGCTTCGACGCGGCGGCCTTCGCGAAGGCCCTGGCGATCGCGGAGGGCACCGCGGCCCCGGCCGGCTTCGCCGTCTTCCACCTGATCGAGGCGATGTTCCGGCCCGGCGAGGCCGGCAGCAGCGTGGTCGGCGTCGCCGTGGTGGCGAACCCGGACTCCCCGTTCGGCGTCTGGCAGTACAGCCTGGACGGCGGCGCGTGGCTGGCGGTGGGCGCGGTCGGCGACGGCGCGGCGCTCGTGCTTCCGCACAGCGCCCTGCTGCGCTTCCTGCCGGCCGCCAACTGGAACGGCGTCGCGCCGTCGCTCGGGCTGCGGGCGGTGAACGGCGAATGGGCCGAGGGCTTCAGCGGCGCCGAGCACCGGCTGTTCACGCTGGCCGGCGTCGGCGGCACCACCCCGCTGTCGGGGGACGTCGCTCCCCTGACGCTGGAGGTAACCCCGGTGAACGGCGCCCCGGTGACGACCGGCGCACAGGCGGTCCTGGCCGCCATCGCGGAAGACAGCGCCGACCCGGCGGGCGCCAGCGTGGTCTCGCTGTTCGGCGGGCTGTTCTCCGACCCCACCGACGCGGTGTTCGGCTCCGTCGGCAACGGCTTCGCCGGTGTGGCGGTGGTCGGCAACGCGGCGACCGCCGCGCAGGGCGTCTGGCAATATTGGACCGGCGCCGCCTGGACCGCCGTGGGCGCGGTCGCGGAGGGAGCGGCGCTGATCCTCGCCGCCGACGCCAAGCTGCGTTTCCTGCCCGCCGCCGAGTGGAACGGCACCACCCCGGCCCTGACCGTCCGGCTGATCGAGGTTGGCGGCGCGCCCGTCGCCACCGGCGGTCGCGCGGACCTGACGACCGGCGTCGGCGGCAGCACCGTCTACAGCGCCGGGATCATCGCGCTGACCGGCACCGTCACCCCGGTCAACGACGCGCCGGTCGTCACCGGAACGACGACGCTCCTGCCGGCCATCGCGGAAGACGCCGCCGATCCGTCCGGCGCCACGGTCGCCAGCCTGTTCGGCCACCTGTTCTCCGACCCGGCGGACGCCGTGGCGGGCGGGTCCGCAGCGAACGGCTTCGCCGGGATCGCCATCGTCGGCAACGCGGCGACCACGCAAGGCGTCTGGCAATACTGGACCGGCACGGCCTGGACTGCCGTGGGGGCAGCCTCGGACGGCAACGCCCTGCTGCTGTCCGCCGACGCCAAGCTGCGCTTTCTGCCCGCCGCCGACTGGAACGGCGTGCCGCCAAGCCTGACGGTGCGGCTGATCGACGACTCGCAAGGACCGGTCATCAGCGGCGGGCGGGCGGACGCGACGAGCGCGGGCGGCGACAGCCGCTACAGCCTCGGCACCATCGCCCTGAACACCGCCGTGAAAGCGGTCAACGACGCCCCCATGGCGACGGGCACGACGGCCACCCTGCCGACCATCGCGGAGGACACCGCCAACCCGGCGGGGGCCACCGTCTCCAGCCTGTTCGGTCCCCTGTTCTCCGACGCCGCCGAAGCGGTGGGCGACGGGTCGGCGGCCAACGCTCTGGCCGGCGTGGTGGTGGTCGGGAACGCCGCCACGGCGCAGGGGACGTGGCAGTATTGGACCGGCACGGGCTGGACCGGCATCGGCGCGGCAAGCGACGCCAACGGGCTGCTGTTGGCCGCCGACACGGCGCTGCGCTTCGTTCCCGCCGCCAACTGGAACGGCACCACCCCGGCCCTGACCGTCCGGCTGGTCGAGGATGGCGGCGCGCCGCTGATCACCGGCAACCGCGTTGACCTGACCGGTGGCGTCGGCGGCAGCACGGTCTACAGCGCCGGAACCATCGCCCTGACTGGAACCGTCACTCCGGTCAACGACGCGCCGGTCGTCACTGGAGCGACCACCATCCTGCCGACCATCGCGGAAGACACCGCCAACCCGACGGGCGCCAGCGTGGTGTCGCTGTTCGGGCACCTGTTCTCCGACGCGACGGACGCGGTGACGGGCGGCTCCGCCGCGGACGGCTTCGCCGGGATCGCCATCGTCGGCAACGCGGCGACCACCGCGCAGGGCGTCTGGCAATACTGGACCGGCACGGCCTGGACTGCCGTGGGGGCGGCCTCGGACGGCAACGCCCTGCTGCTGGCCGCGGACGCCAAGCTGCGCTTCCTGCCCGCCGCCAACTGGAACGGCGCGACGCCGGCCCTGACCGTCCGGCTGATCGACGACTCTCAGGGGGCGGTGACCAGCGGCGGACGGGTCGCCCTGGCGAGCGTGGGCGGCGACAGCCGCTACAGCGTCGGCACCGTCGCCCTGACCACCTCGGTCACCTCCGTCAACGACGCCCCCGTGGCGACGGGCACGGCGGCCACGCTGCCGCCCATCGCCGAGGATACCGCCAATCCCACGGGCACCACCGTCTCCAGCCTGTTCGGCCATCTCTTCTCCGACGCCGCCGACGCGGTGAGCGGCGGGTCGGCGGCCGACACGCTGGCCGGCGTGGTGGTGGTCGGGAACGCCGCCGTCGCGGCGCAAGGGGCGTGGCAGTACTGGAGCGGGACGGCCTGGGCCGAAATCGGTGCGGTCAGCGGCGGCAACGGCCTGCTGCTGGCCGCCAACACGGCGTTGCGCTTCGTTCCCGGCGCCAATTGGAACGGCACCACCCCGGCTTTGACCGTCCGGCTGGTCGACACGTCGCAAGGCCCGATCGCCAGCGGCGCGCGGGTCGACGCGACGAGCGTCGGCGGCAGCACCGCCTACAGCGCCGACACCATCGCCCTGGCCGGAACCGTCATCCCGGTCAACGACGCCCCGGTGGCGACGGGCACGACGGCGACCCTGCCGACCATCGCCGAGGACACCGTCATTCCGACGGGCACCAGCGTCACCGCCCTGTTCGGTCCTCTGTTCTCCGACCCGGCGGACGCCGTGGCGGGCGGCTCCTCCGCCAACGGCTTCGCCGGCGTCGCCATCGTCGGCAACGCGGCGTCCGCCGGGCAGGGCGTCTGGCAGTACTGGTCCGGTTCCGCCTGGATCACCGTGGGCGCGGTGGCGGAGGGGGCGGCGCTGGTCGTCGCCGCCAACGCGCTGCTGCGCTTCCTTCCCGCCGCCGACTGGAACGGCACCACCCCGGCCCTGACCGTGCGGCTGGTCGAGGACGGCGGCGCGCCCGTCGTCACCGGGAGCCGCGTGGACCTGACGGCCGGCGTCGGCGGCAGCACCGTCTACAGCGCCGACACCATCGCCCTGACCGGAACCGTCACCCCGGTCAACGACGCGCCGCAGATCACCGCCGGCACGGCGGCGTTGGCGACGGTGAAGGGCGTGGCGGTGGCGGTCACCGGCCTGTCGGTGTCCGACGTCGACGCCGGCGCGCTGCCGATGCTGGTCACTCTGACCGCCGGCCACGGCACGCTGACTCTGGCCAGCGCCGGATGGGACGCCGTCATCACCGGCAACGGAACGGACAGCGTCACCATCCGCGCGACGCTCGCCACCATCAACGGGCTGCTCGGCGCCGCCAACGGGCTCCTCTACACGGCCAGTTCCTTCACCGGGGCCGATGCCATCCGGATCGTCGTGAACGATCTCGGCAACGGCGGGGCCGGCGGACCGCTGACCGCCACCGCCACCATCGGCGTCACCGTGGCGCCGCCGAACGCCTCCCCTATCCTGATCGACACCAACCTCGACGTGACCGTGGCGGCGGAGGCCCTGGCCGCTCCCACCGCGGGCACGGTCGGCTTCGCGGTGTCCAAGCTGGTCGGGCTGAACGGCAGCGGCCCGGCGAACGTCACCGACGCCGACGCCGGCGCCCTCACCGGCATCGCCCTGACCGGCGCCAACGAGAGCTATGGCCGCTGGTGGTTCTCCACCGACAACGGCGCCAGCTGGAGCCTCGTCGGCGCGGTCAACGACAGCGATTCCGCCCTTCTGCTGCGTGCCACCGACCGGCTCTACTTCCAGCCCAACGCCGCGGTGCCGGCCACCGTCAACGGCGCCCTGACCATCCGCGCCTGGGACCAGACCACCGGCAGCGCTGGGTCCAAGGTCGCCGTCACCCTCGGCGCCGGCAGCGCCTTCTCCGCCGCCACCGACACCGTCACCCTGCATCCCGGCGTGCTGATCCCCAACGGCACCTTCGACAAGGGGCTGACCGGCTGGAACTACACCGGCGGCGCCACGGTGGGTGCCACCGGTGACGGGCATGAGGGCACCCTGACCTCCGCAGGCGGCCGGACGCCGACGCAGCTGGAGGACTTCCTCGGCATCGCCCACGGCTCCATCGCCACGGCGACCGGGACCATTCCCTCTTTCGGCAACGCGATGAAGCTGGCCAGCACCGTCACGGTGACGAAGGACACGATCCTGACCTTCGACTGGACCTTCCTCTTCTCCGACCCCGGCTATCACGATTTCGCCTTCGTCAGCATCAACGGCGTGGTGACCCTGCTCGCCAAGGACGCGAGCGCCAGCGGCAAGTTCAGCGTGGTGATCGCGGCCAACAGCACCCTGTCGCTGGGCTTCGGCACCTCCGACACCAGCGACAACAGCGTCAACCCGATCCTGCGCGTCGACAACATCAAGCTGACCACCGTCGCCAGCGACCCCATCGTGCTGGACATGGCCGGCGACGGGCTGGCCCTGCGGGCGCTGACCGACGGCGTTCTGTTCGACGTCAGCGGCGACGGCGTCGCCGACCGGACCGGCTGGGTCGGCAAGGGCAACGCCCTGCTGGTGCGCGACGACAACCAAAACGGGCAGATCGACGACGGGCGCGAACTGGTCTCGGAGCATTTCGGAGCCGGCTCGAACGGTGGCGGCTTCAACAGCAGCCTGGAAGCGCTCGCCTCGCTCGACACCAACCACGACGGGCGGTTGGACGCCGCGGACGACAGCTTCGCCACACTCCAGGTCTGGCAGGACGCCGACGGCGACGGGGTGAGCCAGCCGGGCGAGCTGCGCACGCTGGCCGAGGCCGGAATCCTCTCCATCGCCACCACGGCGACCCCAACGGACACGACGCTGGCCGGCAACCAGATCCTCGGCACCACCAGCATGACCATGGCCGACGGCAGCAGCCGTCTGGTGGCCGGCATCGCCTTCGACGCACAGGCCACCGCCGCGACACAGCTGCACAGCCAGCCGCTGGCCGCGTTGCCGCAGGCCGGTCACGGGCGCTTCGACTACGCAGCGCTGCTCTCCTCCGGCCTAGGCTTGCCGGACAACATTCCGGTTGTACAAAGCAGTCTGGACACACACTCCGGCGATTGGGCAATGACGGTCCACACCACGGATACACACCACACCACAACCCACGCCTCGACGATTGTGCCGGTCGCAGAAAATTCATGAGCGACTGACAGAATTCGACGCATTTTTAGGTATTTGGATACTGTTTTGTCCTAAATGAATATGAGAGTTCTCGACTAAGATCATCATCGCTGTAGGCCGAACGGCCTAAACATGCGGCGATCTCCAGGACCCTCATGCACAAGTTTTGTCTTATCGCCACGGTTGCGCTTCCGCTCCTAACCGGAGCGCCACAACCTCTGATTGCGTCACCGCGCGACGAGGTGGTGGCGCTGATCGGCAAGGCGACGGAGACCCACGACCGCCTGCGCGGGGCGGAGGCCGCCGCAGACGGGGCCCGCAACGCCCTGCGGGTCAGCCATGGCGGCTGGTTCCCGACGCTGAGCCTGTCGGCCAACGGCGGGCGCGAGAGCACGACCAAGCCGGCCGGCCTGCCCAACACCGACATGAACGCCTCGCAGTTTTCGGCGCGGGCGACGCAGCTGATCTGGGACTTCGACGCGACCAACGCCGACATCCGGCGCGCCCAGGTGACGCTGGTCCGCGCCGACATCGCGGTGGAGCGCACCCGGCAGGAGCTGCTGGTGGAGGGCCTCACCGCCTACGCCAGCCTGGTCCGCGCCCACCAGTTGCTCGCCTTCGCGCGCCAGTCCGAGGACAACATCCGCCGCCAGACCGGGCTGGAAGAGGTTCGCCTTCAGGAGGGCTTCGGCTTCTCCACCGACGTTCTCCAGGCCAAGAGCCAGCTCGCCGGCGCCCAGGCGCGCCGCGTCGCAGCGGAGGAGGCGACGCAGAACGCGCAGAGCCGCTTCCAGGCCTTCTTCGGCCATGTCCCCTTCCAGGTCAGCAACGCCCAGGTCCTGGCGATGACCCGCGCCAGCCTGCCCGTCTCGATGGACGCGGCGGTGGAGGAGGCGCGGCGCCACAACCCGCGCCTTCAGGAGCTGGCCCTGACCGCCGCGGCGGCGCAGGAGGCGGTGACCGCGGTGCGTGGCCGCTCCCTCTACCCGCGGATCGACGGCTTCGTGGAGCGCAACATCAAGCGCGACGTCGCCGGCCAGTCCGGGCGGCAGAACGAACTGCTGTTCAAGCTCCAGGTCACCTTCTCGCTGAACACCGGCCTGACCGCGCTCAACAGCATCCGGCTGGCCGAGGCCGACCTGCGGGCCGCCGACGCCACCTGGGCCGACCAGGAGCGCACGGTGCTGGAGACGGTCCGCAACAGCTGGAACCGCCTGGAAAGCGCCCGCGCCCAAGTCCAGTTGCTGAACGATCAGGCGAGCCTCGCCGCCGGCTTCCTCGACGTGGCGCGGTCGGAGCGCGAGCTGGGCACCCGGTCGCTGATCGACATCCTGTCGGGCGAGACGACGCTGATCAACGCGCGCAGCGACGCCGCGGCGGCGGAGACGGAGCTGGTGCTGGCCGGCTACCGCCTGCTCGCCGCCATGGGCCGGCTGAACGCCACCGACATCCAGACCAAGCCGATGCCGAAGCTGACCGCGCCGGGCCGCGGCGCTTTCCGAGACCTGGGCCGGCGCGGCACAGGAGACCAGCGATGAGCGGCGGCGCCATCGGTCTGCTGGCGCTGCGGCTGCGCGCCAACCTGCGGCTGACCGCCCGCGTCTTCGCGGCGTCGCTGGCGGCGAACCTGCTCGGGCTGGCCTCGTCCTTCTACACGATGCTGGTGCTGAACCGCTACGTGACGCACGGAGTCGATTCGACGCTGGCGGCGCTGACCGTCGGCGTCGTGCTGTCCATCGCCTTCGAGCACCTGTTCCGCCATGTCCGGCTGGGCATCGCCGGGCGCATCGGCCGCGCCGAGCACGAGCGGCTGACCACCGGGGCCTTCGGCATCCTGATGACCGCGCGCAGCGGCGCCGGCTCGGCGGAGGGCGACGCCGCGCGGCGCGAGGCGCTGCGGGCGCCGGAGCAGATCGACTCCGCGCTCGGCTCCGCCAACCTCGCCACGCTGTTCGACCTGCCCTTCGCGCTGGGCTTCATCCTCGTGGTGGCGCTGATCTCCTGGCCGCTGGCGGCGATCTGCCTCGTCTTCACGCTGCTGGCCATCGCCGCCGGGCTGCTCGCCCAGGCGGACATGCGGGCGGTCGGGCGGGATCTCGCCCAGGCCGGCGCCGACGCCCAGGGGCTGGTCACCACCGCCATCGTCGGGCGCGACGCGGTCGCCCTGTTCGGCGGCGCCAAGCCGCTCCTCGGCGACTGGCAGCGCGCCGCCAAGGCCCTGCGCGTGGTCCGCGAGCGCATGTCGATGCGCCAGGGCCGCGCCCAGTCGGCGGCGCAGAGCCTCCAGGCCCTCCAGGGCGTGGCGGTCATCGCGACCGGCGCCGTCCTGGTGGTGCGCGGCGAGCTGGACGTCGGATCGCTGATCGGCATCAACCTGCTGGTCGGCCGCGCGCTCGCCCCCTTCACCCGGCTGGCCCAGATCGGCGAGTCCCTGGCGATGGCCCGGCAGGCGCAGGTCCGGCTGGAGCAGTTCGCCCGCACCGCGGTCGAGCCGACCGGCGGCACCAGCCTGCCCCGCTACGCCGGCACGCTGGAGCTGCGCGACCTGACCTTCACCCCGCCGGGCGGCGTCACGCCGCTGCTGCGCCGCCTCAGCCTGTCGGTGCCCGCCGGCAACATCCTGGTGCTGAAGGGCCGCAACGGCTCGGGCAAATCGACGCTGATCCGCCTGATCGCCGGGCTGGCCGACCCGCAGGAGGGCGCGGTGCTGGCCGACGGGGTGGACATCCGCAAATTCGCCCCCTCCTGGTGGCGCCAGCAGATCGGGCTGCTGCCGCAGGAGCCGGTGTTCCTCAACCGGACGATCCGCGAGAACCTGCTGCTCGCCAACCCGCGCCTGTCGGAGACGGAGCTGCACGCCGTCCTGCACCGCGCCGGGGCCGACCGCACGGTGGCCGACTGCGCCCAGGGGCTCGACACGCCGCTGCGCAACTTCGGCCACGAGCTGCCGACCGGCCACCGCCGCCGGCTGGCGCTGGCCCGCGCCCTGGCGGTCGGCGGGCGGCTGATCCTGCTCGACGAGCCGACCGACGGGCTGGACTCGGAAGGCACCGCCACCGTCTACCGCACGCTGATCGAGCTGGCGCGCAGCGGCCATACGGTGATCATCGCCTCCCACGACCCGCGCATTCTCCAGGGCGCCTCGCTGGTGCTCGATCTCGACCAACCGAACGGCACCGTGGCCGCCCGTGAAGCGGCCGGGCTGGTGACGCCATGAAGCCGCTTCCCCTGCTGACCCGCAAGCCCGCCGCAGCCCCCGCCCCGGCCGTGCCGCCGGTCATCCCGACCGGCATCCCCGCATCCCTGCCGGCCTCCCTGACGGGGGCGCAGCCCGCCGACACCGAAAGCCGCTTCGGCGACGGCCTGTTCGTCGTCAGCATCGCCGCTTTCCTTGCGGCACTCGGCTGGGCGGCCATCGCCGAGCTGAACGTCTCCAGCAGCGCGCCCGGCGACGTGGTGCCGCTGTCCTACAACCAGTCGGTCCAGCATTTCGAAGGCGGCATCGTCCGCGACATCCTGGTGCAGGAAGGCGATTCGGTCACCGCCGGCCAAGCGCTGGTCGAGCTGGACCAGACCAAGATCCGCGCCGACCTGGAAGAGCTGAAGCTGCGCCTCGGCTCGCTGTCCGCCGACACCGCGCGGCTGGAGGCGGAGGTCGGACGCCGCGAGGCCATCGACTTCCCCGAGCGGCTGCTGCGCGAGCGGCCCGATCTGGTGGCGCAGACCCGCGACCTGTTCCGGGCCCGCCGCGACCGGCTGGCCTCCGACCTCGACATCCAACGCCAGGACATCGCCCAGCGCGAGCAGCAGGCGGCCGCCGTACGGGCGCGCATCGGCGGCTCGCAGGTGGCACAGGGCCTGATCCGCGAGCAGCTCTCCATCAGCGAGACCCTGCTGAAGCGCGAGATCACCAACCGCATGAAGCACTTGGAGCTGCTGCGCGACGACGCCCGCGTCAGCAGCGCCATCGCCGAGGACCGCGCCACGCTCGCCCAGGCCGAGGCGGCGCTGGCCGAGGCGCGCAGCAAGCTGGTGTGGATCGGCCGCAAATACGAGGAAGAGAGCCGCAACGCCCTCGACGAGGCCCGCCGCAACCACGACGAACTGTCGCAGCGCCTGACCCGCTACCAGGACAGCCTGGACCGCAGCAGCCTGCGGGCGCCGATGGACGGCATCGTCAAGACGCTGGCCGTCTCGACCAAGGGCGCCGTGGTCAAGGCCGGCGAGACGGTGGTGGAGCTGGTGCCGCGCGACGGCAAGCTGGTGGTGGACGCCCGCCTACCGGTGCAGGACATCGGCTACGTCCGCCCCGACCAGCCGGTGGTGGTGACGCTGGCCGGCGGCGACGCCTCGCGCTTCGGCCACATCGAGGGGCGGGTGCGGACGATCAGCCCGGACACGCTGCTCGACGCCAACAAGCAGTCCTACTACAAGGTCCGCGTCGAGCTGCCGGTGACCCGTTTCGACTACGGCGGCAAGACCTACGAGCTGTTTCCCGGCGTGCGCGTGACCTGCAGCATCCTGACCGGGCGGCGCACCATCCTCGACTATGTGTTCTCGCCGGTCCTCAACGGCCTCCAGCACGCGATGCAGGAGCAATGAGGATGACCAGACCGATTGCCGCTTTCCCTCTCCCCCCTGGGGAGAGGGTCAGGGTGAGGGGGTTGCGCGTGTCGAACCGTTCGGCAAAAGCGCAACCCCCTCACCGGCCCTCCGGGCCACCCTCTTCCCAGAGGGGAGAGGGTTATATCCCCCTCGCCCTGCTCCACCCCGACACGGACCGCCCGAGGCCCACCCCATGCTGAGCTCGCTCCAGCCCCGCTCCCGGCCGCCGCTGCGCTGGTCGCACCTGACCAAAAAGGCGCGCTTCGCGCTGATCCTGGCGGCGGCGATGCTCGTCACCGTGCTGGTCTCCCTGGTCGTCCGCGCCGGCTTCCTCGGCGACAGCGCGCGCGAGCCGCTGACCGTCGCCGTCGTCGGGCCGCTCAGCGGGCCGGACGCGGCGCTGGGGCTGGCCCTGCGCAAGGGGGCGGCGCTGCGCGCCGACACCATCAACGCGGCGGGCGGCATCGCCGGACGCCCGGTGGTGGTCAAGCCCTTCGACGACGAGGGCGACAAGGGCAAGTCGTTGGAGATCGCCCGGCGCGTCTCCAACGACCCCTCGGTCCTCGCGGTGATCGGCCACACGCCGGACGCCACCGACAGCGCGACCGCGATCTACGCCCAGCGGCAGATCCCGCTCATCGCCCCGCGCCCGCTGGTTCGCCCGGCGGACGCCGCGCCCAGCCCCTGGCTGTTCAGCATCACGCTGGACCGCACCCACGAGACGCGCTTCCTGGCCAACTACGTGCGCAATGTGGTGGGCGAGCCGACCGTCGCCATCGTCCGCGAGGACAGCGAGCAGGCGGCTGGGCAGGCCGGACAGTTCGACGCGATCCTCCAGCGCTTCGGCACGAAGCTGGTCGGACAGTGGACCTTCGCGCCGGGCCGTGGCGGCTCCTCTGCCCTACCGGCGCTGGCCCAGGCGGTGAAGGAGAAGATGCCGACCGGCGCCGTCGTCGTCATCGGGTCGGCGGTGGACAGCGCGCGGGTGGTGGTGGCGCTGCGCGACGCCGGTGTGCGCAACCTGATCGCCGGCAGCTCGGAGATGGCCACCTCGGCCTTCCGCACCGAGATCGTCGCCCAGACGCAGGCCAACCCCAAGGCGCTGACGCCGGAGGCCTACGCCCACGGCCTGCTGGTGTCCTCGCCCGTGCTGTTCGACACGGCGAACGAGCGGGCGCAGCGCTTCTATGGGCAGTATGTGAAGCGCTTCAACGCGGTGCCCGACTGGGCGGCGGCGCTGGGCGCCGACGGCGTGGACCTGATCGCCGGCGCCATCGCCAAGACGAACACCGCCACCGGCAAGCCGGACGGCGAAGCGCTGCGCCGCGCCATCGCCGACCACGACCGCGCGGAGACCGCCTTCCAGGGCACGGTCGGCACCTGGACCTTCGACGCGCGGGGCCAAGCGACCCTGCCGGTGATGATGGCCTCCTACAACGGCCTGAACCCGGTGGCGGCGCTGACCCAGCTCCAGCCGATCCGCGAGGCCGGGGTCTCCAACTTCCTGGAGGAGGTCACCAAGGGCCGGGCGCTCTACGTCAACGACCGCTTCATGTACAAGACGGACGTCATCTACACCGGCGTCCAGCTTCACGAGATCCGCGACCTCAATCCGGACGCCAACGAGGCGACGCTGAACCTGACGATCTGGTTCCGCTACCGCGGCGCCTTCAACCCGGCCGACGTCGTCTTCACCAACGCGGTCAAGCCGGTCGAGCTGGGCAAGCCCTACCGCGAGGAGCGCGGCGAGGTCACCACCTACGTCGCCTACCGGATCGAGGGGCGCTTCGCCCTGAACGTCTTCGACCAGCGGCCGCCCTACGGCAGCCAGACGGTCGGCGTCAGCTTCCGCCACCGGACGCAGAACCGCAACACGGTGATGTTCGTCACCGACGTGCTCGGCATGTCGCTGGTCGACACCAACGACTTCGTGGAGAAGCTGAAGGCGATGGCCGCGGCGGAAACCGCGTCCGCCACCGATCCCGGCCTCGCCGACCGCTTCCGCCGCGCGCTGGAGGGCGAGAGCGAAAGCTCCACCCTGCTCGACCAGCTCCGCGCCAAGCGGGTGCTGGCGCCGTCGCCCGGCTGGCGGCTGGCCCGCGCCTGGATCTCGCAGGACGTCGCCTCGGTCGGCAGCGAGGGCGATCCCAACTACGTCGGTTTCGGCCGCCCGCAACCGGACTTCTCGCGCGTCGATTTCGGCGTGGTCGCGGCACCGGATTCCCCGGCGGCGCGCGACTTCATCCACCGCGACTTCTTCGTCTACATCGCCATCTTCAGCGCCGTGCTGGCGGTCTTCGCCGCCGTCATGGACCGCCGCGACCGCGGCCAGTTCTGGAAGATCCAGACGCTGTTCATGCGCATCCTGTCCTGGCCGCTGCTGCTGATGTCCGCCGGCAACATCGTGCTGGACCAGGCGGTGGCGACGCTGCCGCCGAGCGGGATCGCCATGGTGGTGAACGGCGTCAACGTGCTGTGGTGGATCGTGCCGGCCATCCTGGTCGACCGCACGCTGGAGCGCTTCGTCTGGACCCCGCTGGAAATCCGCACCCAGCGCAAGATCCCCGGCATCGTCCGCCGCTTCTCCACGCTGATCGTCTTCGGCTTCGCCGGCTGCGGCATCATCGCCTTCGTGCTGAAGCAGCCGATCACCAGTCTGCTCGCCGCCTCCGGCCTCGTCGGCATGGTCATCGGCCTCGCCATCCAGGCCAACATCGCCAACGTCTTCTCCGGCATCGTCCTGAACATCGAGCGGCCGTTCCAGATCGGCGACAGCATCCAGATCACCGATCTGGTGCGCGGCGTCGTGGTCGACATGACGTGGCGCACGGTGCGGATACGCAACGTCGCCGGCTTCATCGTCGCCATGCCCAACGCCAAGGTGTCGGAGGCGACCGTCATCAATTTCAGCGCGGTCGACCGGGTGTCGATGAAACTGGAATATTACGCCGACGCCCGCCACGACCCCGGCCGGATGGGCGGCCTGCTGACCACCGCCCTGCAGAACGCCGACAAGGTGATGCCCAGCGCCACCGGCGGCCCGCCCTTCGTCCGCTACGACGGCATCCGCGGCGTCAACGGACAATGGCTGTGCAAGTACAACCTGTTCTTCTGGGTCGAGGACTACGACGCCAGCTTCGTCGTGCCGGAGCTGGTCTGGCGGTCGGTCTACCGGACGCTGGCCGAGGCCGGCATCGAGCCGACCCCACCCGACCTGATGGAGGCCGCCGGCCCCGCGGCGGTCGCCACCAACGCCCAGCGCCGCGCGATTCCGGCATGAGCAGGCCCGGCATGAGCAGGAACACCCCGATGATGCGAATCCTGATCGCCGCGACGGCGCTGCTGCCGGTCCTGCTCGCCGGGACGGGCTGCGCGCCGCTCGGCAGCGACCGCCCCGGCGCGATCCTGGAGAAGGTGGCCGATGGCGACTACGACGTCGGCATCCGCTACCCCGCCAAGCGCACCCGCTACGTGATGATCGTGGAGGAGGACGAGGACGGCTTCGTCGTGACCAACCGTCCGGCCGGTGCCCGCGAGGCGGACACCGTCCCGGCCCCGGTGGTGGCGCAGCCGCAGCGCAACGACCGTGTCCTCGCCCCCTGCGCCGAGGCGACCGGCAACTGGTACCGCCACACCCCGGCGGGCTACGTCTGCGTCGGCCAGTCGGCGCCCGGCGGCGGTGGCTGACATGAAGCGCTTCGCGATCATCCTCGCTCTGACGCTCGCCGGCTGCGCCGCGGGCGCCCCGGCCCCCGGTACGGGGCGCGCGAACATGCCCGTGCTGCGCATCGTCGCCGAGCCCGACGCCAACGGGCGACGCCCGGTCGCCGTCGACGTGGTGCGGGTGGCCGACCCGGCGCTGGCCGGACGGCTCGCCGGGCTCGACGCCATGGGCTGGTTCCGCGACCGCGAGGCGCTGAGCGCCGAGGCCGGCAACCGCATCGCCATCGCCTCCTGGGAGATGGTGCCGGGCCAGAGCGTGCTCCTGCACAGCCTGCCCCCTTTCGCCCCATCTCCTGCCACCCCGACCCAAACCCTCGTCTACGCGCGGTACGGCGCGCCCGGCGCCCACCGGCAGACGCTGGACGGCGCCGACGCCCTGGACGTGCGGCTGGGACGGGAGACTTTCACCGTGGCCCCGCTGACGGAGGGAACGCCGTGACCGCCCAACTCGCCCCGGTGCAATCCAACCCAGCGAAGGCGCCCCCCGTGGGGGCCAAGCCCGCCGGCACGCTGGCTCTGTTCCGCGCCTTCCAGGAGGATCTGCTCGCCGGCTGCGCCGACGCACAGGCTCCAGCGGGGACGGTGGCCGACCGCCTGACCGCCACGCTCCATGGGATGAGCGGCGCCGCCGTCTCGCAGGGGCCGGGCGCGCACGGCTCGGTGGTCAAGGCGGTCTTCGCCATGGCCATGCTGGCCGACCGCGCGCTGGCTCAGACGCGGCCCGCCGACGCCGTCGTCTCCAGCCGCCTGTTCGGCGCGAACGCCACCCTGCAGACCCTGTTCGTGCAGGCCGACGACCTGATCCGCCAGGGCGCCAAGGCCGACCGCGGGCTGGCCGCCGTCTATCTCGCGGCGCTGGCGCTGGGCTTTCCCGACGACGCCCAGGCGACCGCCCGCCGCCCCGCCCTGCACCGCATCGTCGTCGGCGAGCGCGCCGCGGCCAGCCATCCCAGCCCGCGCGCCTGCGACCCGCCGGAGGGCGCCGTGCCCGGCTACCTCGCGCCGTCCGGGCGGCGCTGGTGGTGGGCGGTCGGCGGGACCGCCGTGCTGTTCCTCGTGGTCTCGCACCTGCTGTGGGCCGGCGCCGTCGGCGGCATCCAACGCGATCTGAGCGGCGCCCGCGCCGCGGTCGAGGACATGGGGCTGTCATGGTCCTACTGATGCTCACGCTGGAGCTGGTGCTCTCCACCATCGGCTCCGCCATCGTCACTCTGCTGTCCTTCGCCGTCACGCTGGCGCCCTACGCGCTGCTGGCGCTGCCGCTCTACATCTTCTACCGCCTCGGCCGGATGGTCTTGCCGAAGCTGCGCGGCTGGCGGCGCAAGCCCGCTGCCAAGGCCGCCGGCCGGAAGGCGCCCGCGCGCCGGGC